>DBWD01000044.1:11274-11429 GCA_002308555.1 bacterium UBP3_UBA1247 | reverse complement strand
CTCTCCGGCATTTCCAGCCTCTTCTCGCGCTAAGGCAAAACAAATATAGTTGTTAGGATAATTGTAAAATTCAAAACATATGTAAATACTTGCTTAATACAAAGTTATAAAAGAATATGTTAGGATGGCTGTTGGGGTAGTTGTTGGGGTAGTTG
>DBWD01000044.1:0-11203 GCA_002308555.1 bacterium UBP3_UBA1247 | reverse complement strand
GGGTAGTTGTTGGGGTAGTTGTTGGGAGACAAACTTCTTTTTATACGAAAGTTATCTGTATGACTGTTAGGGTAGTTGATCTAGAAAAACTTCCCAGCTTCCTCCAAAAGTTGGTCCCACGTGTTTTAAAAGACCTAATTCCTGTAGTCGTGTCAAATGATATTTCACGCCATCTTTGGTTATGCTTGGTAATTTTAAGGCAATCTGTTTTTTTGAGGCCGAAGGATTTTGTTGTAAAAACAATAATATTTGGCGTTGCAGAGGCGAAAGCGTTTTAACTGTTTTTTTATTTCCTTGCTCAGCTTTTTTCTCGCGTCTTTTATAAACCGTTGTGAAGGTACCCAGGCGGTTGTCCCATTCCGGATAAGAGTTGCTGTTCTTTTCGCATTCTTCCTTGATTTTGGTGATGCCTCTTCCGTATTGCTCTATGATACCCATGTCGAAAAAGATTTTTGCAATCAGTTTGTTGCGCAAATCGGCAGCCACTGGCTGTCGATTTGGAAAAGGGGACAAAACGTGGGGAAAAGGCTGACCAATTGGGGGTTGCGTCATTTCCCGCGTTTAATTATAATAATTGCAAAATTACAAAATAATGTTATGCGTTGCGCGCAAGACATTTTTGATCGAATTTCAGGGTAAAAATCCATGACAAAAAAATGGTTATATTCGGTGGCGGTGAGTGCCCTTTTGATGGCCGGTGAAGCATTAGGCATCACCGTGCATGATGTGTTAAGTAACGGCTTTTGGTCAGCCGAACAGCGGGGTACTTATGAATATTTGGACAAGGCCACCGGCCATAATTCTAAATATACATCCAGTAATGTGAAGCATAAGAAAACAGAGAATGGAATAGAGGCTACAATAGGTTGGACACAAAGTTGCCCTTACCTTAGTGGCATTAAATGGAAAAGGAAGGTTGTGGAGAATATTGTTGATACACCAGGCACGTTTCAACTAAAGATGAAAGAAAAGCTGATAGCCACACGTAACAAAACTCATAAGGAAAAAACCTGGACTTATGAACAAGCGAATGAGAAAAGTATGGTTGTTGTGCCCGGTTCTATCGAGTACACAAATATCGTTATGAACAGTTCTGCTACCTATACGGTCAAGCCATTGAAAAAAGGGGCGAGGCCGATGGGGCCGTTGGTGGTGGATGATTGGTTCCAAACCAACTTGGAGCATACACATGGCGTGGATGCCCTGTTTTACGGCACAGAGGAACATGCGGTTACCAACATTGTTTCGGATAACGAGGCCTATATCACCCGCACAGTTGAACAAACGGGTTATCTTGACAAATACTTCTATGGATATCCTATTAATGAGGATGCTTCGTTGTTGCGCACCTATAACACCCATATCACGACGGATGATGACCATGTCTATGTGGATCAAACCATCTGCGAAAACAGCACGAATAACCCCCGACATAATCAACAGGATGCCTATCAGACACAATATGTTGCGACTTTTAAAAAGGGACAATGGAAGAACTCTACCGAAACCATTACCCAAGTCAGCAATCAACAAGGCGCGAATTGGTGGCTCAATTACTTGAAACAGAAGCAGGAGCAAACCACCCGGATCAGCAGTCAGCAACCCGACCGTTGGACCATGAACCAACGTCCCCGCCAAAACTCCCGCTGACTGCGTTCTTTGGGGTAATTTTTCAAAAGGGAGCCATCCGGCTCCCTTTGTTTTACTTCTTTGGGGCAATCTCTGTCTGGCCGCCCATATACGGCTGTAGGGCCTTTGGAATTAAAATCCGCCCGTCCGCCTGTAAATTGTTCTCTATGAACGCTATCAGCATACGCGGTGTCGCCACCACCGTATTGTTCAGCGTGTGCGGGAAGTATTTCTTTCCTTTGTCATCCACACGAATCTTCAGCCGGCGCGCCTGGGCATCCCCTAAATTAGAGCAAGAGCCAACCTCAAAATACTTCTTTTGGCGCGGAGACCAGGCCTCTACGTCACAAGATTTGACCTTCAAATCCGCTAAGTAGGCAAAAAAGAGACAAGCGCTTGTGAAATTTGTAGAAACAGCGCATTTCATATACCTTTTTTGCGATTTTTGATACAACTTAATACAAGCAAGAAAGTGTCTCTTGCTTTCGTTCTATTGTTCTTAATCACTCACCAACCATAGGAGAACATATGTACACGGCAGAGCAGATATTCGACCTTTTGAAGTTTGGAGAACATCTTACGCTTGAATGTAAAAAAGCGGAACACGGCATTCCAAATTCTGTTTGGGAAACATATTCCGCTTTCGCAAATACGAACGGAGGAGTGATCTTATTGGGGGTGGAAGAGATTAACAAAGAAAATGATTTGGACAAACGATTTGTTATTGCTAGTATTGACGACCATCAGTCGCGCTTGAATGATTTTTGGAACTTGATCCACAATCCAAGCAAGGTCAATGTCAACATACTTCAGGATTCTAACGTTGGAACTTGCGTGATTGACGGAAAGACTATTATCTGGATCGAAGTCCCGCAGGCGGATTATACTCAAAAACCAGTTTATATAAACGGCAATCCCATAAGCGGGACATATAAGAGAGATTTTGAAGGAGATTATCATTGTAAGGAAAACGAAATAAAAGCCATGTTTCGAGATTCAAGCGACGACGGAAACGACGGGGGACTTTTGGACGGATATACCATAGATGACATTGATCCGGAAACTTTGAAGGCATACAGGATGCGGTTCGTTAACAAGAATCCTGATCATGTTTGGAACAAAGACGACGATAAAACTTTTTTAAGAGAACTAGGAGCATATGTTGTTGATGTAAAAACAAAAAGAGAAGGACTGACCACAGCGGGCTTGTTAATGTTTGGGAAAGGACTGCCGATCAGGGATCGCTTCGACAATATTCGCTTGGATTATTTTGACAAGACAAATCTTGTAGGAGATATGCGTTGGAGCGACCGCTTGACTTATGACGGTACATGGGAGAACAATCTTTGCAATTTCTTGTGGATGGTTCTTCCTAAACTTACCAGAGACATAAAGAAACCTTTCAAGTTGGAAGGAATGACGAGGATCGATGACACGCCGGTACACAAGGCAATTCGTGAAAGTATGATCAATATGCTTATTCATTCGGATTATATGATCACCGGGGTTTTGAAAGTGGTGAAGGAAGATAACGCGTTTCTTTTTTCCAACCCAGGCGGTTTGAAAATACCGATTCGTAAAATCTATGAAGGCGGTAATTCCAAGGCTCGCAATCCTAGAATACAGACAATGCTGCGTATGATAGGATATGGAGACAATGCTGGGTCTGGATTCCCGACGATCCTTGACGCCTGGAAAGGAGAAAAATGGAGGATGCCGGATCTCAACGAGGATGCCGAACTTCATCAGGTTGATCTTAGATTATTTACAATTTCTCTTATGCCGGAGGAATGTACGATCTATTTATCGGATTTGCTAGGGAAAAAGACATATCAATTGTTAGCATCTGAAGAACAAATAATTTTGGGGACTGCTTATTTGGAAAACTCCGTTTCCAATCAAAGGATGCAACAGATCTTGGATCTTCACCCGACAGACATAGGAAAATTGTTGAGCGGTCTCGTCGATAAAGAAATATTATTATCAGAACGGCGAGGAAGGTGGACGACATATAAGATCAACAAAGATTATAAGAAGCCAAGTATCCAGGATAATGTTACAGAGGACGGTAACCCGAATGTAACGTTTAAAAACGAAACAGACAAGATAATTTATGAATATATATGCTCAAACGGTTTTATAACAGCGAAACAGGTCGTTGCAATTTCGAGAATCAAAACGTTACAAGGAGCGCTTTTCGCTTTAAATCGTATGATAAAAAAAGGTTTAGTGTTGAAAAAAGGTAAGGGGTATAAAACAATTTATATTTTGGTAAGCGATAAAGATTGAAGATTATGAAATGTGTAGTATCTTGAAACTAAAAACTTGTATTAGGGCCAAATTACTTGTATTAGAACCAAATTACTTGTATTAGAGCCCAAATTACTTGTATTAGGAAGTGTAATATATTGCGGTAAAGAAGTTTGAATAAATATGGCAGTCAGTTTAAGAAAGAAGAGAATCAGTTTAAGAAAGATAGAAATCAGTTGAGGAAAGGAGGGGAAAATTAATTGAGGAAAGGAGAGGGAAATTAGTTGAGAAAAGGAGGATAGACAGTTGGGAAATTAGTTGAGGAAAAGAGAGGGAAATTAGTTGATGATAGTATAAGAAATCAGTTTAAGAAAGGAGGTATAATAATCTTTTAGATTCGGAGCGGCCGGCTTTTATAACTTATTTATCTATAATTGGTTATGCCAAAAAGATTTGGAAACAACTTGTTTCCAAATCTCTACGATCTTCGATTTTTAAACGTTTTTGCATTGCTCTTCCGAGCTTAACATCGTTAATTCCAACTATTTCCGGCAACTTTTTCCAGCCACTGGCCGGAAAAAGGTTGCCGAATTTTCTGCTGCGTAGCATAAAAATAGAAATGGCATTAAAGGAGATCAACGCCGAAATTGGGACAGCAAGAAATAAAATGCTATTTGCTATAATTAGGTCATGAAGAAATTTTTGTTCATTCTGGTCCTGCTGCTTTTGGGCGCCGGCGCCTACTTCTACTTCACCGCCCCGGAGGAAGTGGAGCAGATCATCGCCAAGGTTCCCTTGCGCAAAGAGAAGGAGTGGGTCTGCGAAGGCGTGGACCTGCCCTGGTTCCATTCCGTGAAAGGGGACTGGAAGGTGGATATCAGGGAGGCTGAGATCGCCATCATCGGGTCCCGGGACAAGGAGTCCCTGAAGGCCCTGGGGGCGTTCTTCGATTTGAAGTCCAAGGAATACCAGGATATGGAGAAGGAAGTGACGGAATGGATCAGAAGCCATACGGTCCACCAGTTCATGGCTTACATTCCCGATCCGCCCCAGGGCACGAACCAGTACGCGACTTACATCTATTACCGCAAGACCCAGGACCTGGGACCGCTGCTTTTAAGAAGCGGATACGCCGTCATCATGGGCGAACTGAAGAAGAATCCGCCTTTCTACCGCTCCTGCCAGAGAATGGCCGTGGAGAAGAAGCTGGGTATGTGGAAGTACGCCAAGATGCGGGAGGAGAGCATAGAGGTCTTCTGCAACATCGACGTCACGCCGATCTTTGACGACAGCAGGGGCAAGTCCGGCCCCGGGATACCGCTCTTTCACCGCCGCAATCTTTACATGACGCCGCGCTACGACTATAGGGATCTCTTCGACGTGGCGGAGACCAGGACTTTCGTCTGCGAGGCCAGGGGAACGATCATTTTGAAGGGCGCGCCCGTGGACCACGACATGACCTTGTCAATCTGCCCCAGGGGGAGATTGGCGAGCTTCGGAACGCTTAAGGAATCCTTCCCGCCGCATGACTACAACTGGCATCAGGAGGAGATCTTGATGAGGGGCGGGACCACCAACGAGTTCAGGATAATTTACGCGCCCATGGACTTCACCATCGTGTCGCGCCAGGGCCTGGACCGCCAGTACCACGGCAACATCATAGAGCAGGTGGACTTCACGCTGGAGAAAGACCACGACACGGTCTACAAGAAGCACTTCTATCTCCCGCGGGAGAAGTTCATGGACTTCTTCAGTCTGGAAAGCCCGGACCTCTTCTAAAATGAGCCCGCTTGAAGAACCGCTCTCCAAAAGGGAGGAAGCGTGGATCAGGGAGTTCGCGCTGAACAATTCTTTGGATCCCGGTTCGCTTTTGGAACAGAGGAAAAAAGGCGTTCCTCTGGCTTATATTCTCGGCACCCAGCCTTTCCATGAGATCGAATTGAAAGTCAGTCCGGCTGTTCTTGTGCCCAGGCCGGAGACGGAGGAGCTGGTGGAAAGGCTGCTTGCTGTTCTGCCGCCTTCGGGCTCTGGGCTTGATCTGGGCTGCGGCAGCGGGGCGTTGTGCCTGGCGCTTGCCCACGCTTTGCCGGGCTGGACTTTCGACGCGACGGATATTTCCGGGGAAGCCCTGGCGGTGGCGAAGGAAAACGCCGCCGCGCTTGGCCTGGGCGAACGGGTCGCCTTTTATCAGGGCGACTGGTGGGGGGCGCCGCCCTCCGGCGGGCTTTACGACCTGGTGGTCACGAATCCTCCCTACGTGGGAACGGGGGAGGAGATCGACCTGGGGGCTTCCCACGAGCCTGCTTTGGCGCTGTTCGCGGGGCCGGACGGCCTGGATGCCTACCGCGCCATTCTGCCCGGGGCGAAGGCCCGCTTGAAAAAGGGCGGGATCTTCGCGGGGGAGTGCGGGCCTTACCATTCCGGGGCGCTGCTGAAATTGGCGGAAGAGGCTGGTTTCGCGGGCGCCGGGATCCTGGAGGACCGCTCCGGCAGGCCGCGTTTCCTGTGGTTTGAAAACCTTTGATTTTCTCTCTCTTTTTTTTGATAAAATGGCTTGTATGAAGAAAGGAATTTTTTATCTTTTTGTTTTGCTGTGCCTGCTTTGCGCCTGCGAGAAGAAGGGCGGGGATGACAAGGCCGCGCCCAAGAAAAGGCCGGCCTCTGCCGTGGTCGCCAAAAAGAAACCCGTTAAAAAGACCGCCGGCGAGCAGCGGGCGCCCAAAAATTTCAGCTACGATTCCCTGGGCGCGGTGACCGACCTGGTCTTCCGCTGCGATTACGCCAAGCTGGCCGCGCGCCCCTGCTTCGACGACCAGGTGGTCTTGAAGCGCCTGAAAACGGAAAAGGACAACGCGGACCTTTATTTCGCCCTGGCCCTGAAGCTGCCCGAAAACTCCCTGGAAAGGGAGGCGCAGCTTAAGAAGGCCGCGGCGCTGCAGCCCGAGGCGCCCTATCCTCTGCTGGAGCTCATGTGCTATTACGGCAACCGCGGGGATTTCAAGAAGGCTAAGGAAGCGGCCGGGGAACTGACGGAGTTTTTCGGCGACAAGGATCTGCCCGGCCAGGTGATCAAACGCTGCGGACACTGGCTGAAGGGCTACGCCGTTTTCGACGACACCTTCTGCAACGACAGCACGGCGGGGGTCGCCGAGATACTGGCGCCCTACAGCCAGAAGCTGGCCCAGGCGGTGGTGAAATACCACGTGGTATGCTCCAACGAGCGCAGGGCGCTGCAAATGATCGAGGAATGGATGGACCCCCAGAACGACAGGGAAAAACTTGCCTGGCTGGAAATTCTGGAATGCATAGACGACCCGGCGGCCCAGGAGCTGATAAACCGTCTGGGCGAACTGCCCGAGAGGGACAGCCTCTCGGTGGCCCGCGCCCGCATCACGAAGCTCCAGCGGGAGCAGATGCGGGGCAACTTCGACTTCATCGGCGAGGAGTACCAGGACCTGCGCAGGCAGATCCTTCTGTATTCCACCAATTCCGAGGAGCGTCTGGAGGTGGCCTGGCCCTACCTGAGCGAAGGCCTGATGTCGGACGACCACGAAAAGATCGACGAGTATTTCAACACTTTGGTCCCGGCGGACAGCGACGAGAAGCTGCGGGAGTTTTCCGTCCTTCTGGAAAACATGGGCAACAACGACATGGAGGATGAGGCGGTGCGCTACGCCATGACGCTGTACGTTTCCGCCCCCACGGAGCGCCAGCCCGCCGTGCTGGCCAAGATATTGCAGTCCGAGCTGACTATGGACGACGACCTCATCCGCGAGGCGGCCGGACTCCATCCCAAGGACATCAAGCTCATAAGGGCCATAGGGGACTATTACCAGAAACGCAAGAATTACGCCGAGGCGGCGGAGTGGCACAAGAAGCTCCTCGCGCTTATGAAGACCGAGCCCGAGCGCAACGCGGCGCGGGCCCTGCTGGCGGAAGACCTGGCGGCCCTGGGCGACAAGGCGGAGCTGATGGCTTTCTTCAACGATTCGGAGGAGGCCCTCGGCAAGGAGCTGGACGCCGCCGCCAAGACCACGCTTTTCAAGATCCGCCTGGGTCTGGAGGGCACGAACCAGGTCTGGCAGGAGGCGGCGGAGGCTTTCCTGAGCGAGCAGGATCCCGACGGCAAGGCCGTGCTGCTGGACTTCCTGACTTCCTTCCAGTGGAACACCGTGAAGAACACCGTGGAGATGGCGCCCGCTGTCACGGCCGCCGCCCTGGCCGAGCCGACTTCGCCGGAGATACTGAAGATCCTGCCGGCGCTTTTCGAGCGCCTGGAGCAGGTGGAGGCCAGGAAGGAGCTTAGGGAACTTATGGCTTATTTCCTCAGGCAGGGGATAAAGCCGCCGTATTTTTACGAGACCCTCACGCTTTTCCCCACCCGCGAGGAAGCCTTGCGGGAACTGAAGGACTGGATCAAAAACTCCAGGCTGGGCTCGTTGGACCTCATAGACTTCTACACCTCCGCTATCTGCTACCGCCTGGGCGTGGACAAGGCGAGCCTGGAACTTTACAAGGCTGTCTGGGAAGCCACCGGCGACCTGAACTTCCGCCAGCGCAGCTCGCTTTTCTACTGCTTCTACAATTTCTCCCACAGCGACAAGCTTGAGAAAGAAGATAAGGACTCCGTGACCAGGACGCTTTTCGAGGCCTGGTACGAGGATTTCAGGAACGTGACGGAGAACGACATCCCGGCCATCGCCATGCCCGACCCGGGCGACGCCCTGGACCAGGCCACGGAGGCGGAAAAACGCGAGATCCTCGACCTCATCACGGCCAAACTTAAACGCAGCGGCACAAACTACACCCTGGTGAACATCTTCCGCAAACTCATCAAGGACCTGGGCCGGGAAAAGGAAGGCTTCGCGCTGCTGGAGGAACATTTCAGTTTCGACTACCTCGTGAAGAATCCCGGGGAGATCTGGCTCTACTCCAACATCTGCGACGAGATGGGCAAGGAGTTCGACAAGAAGAAAGTCCTGCGCGAGATCGTGGCCTCCCGGACGAACCTGAATTCTTTCGCCCAGAGCGGGCTCATTTACTTCATGCGGGAATGCGGCCTGAAAAAGGAGGCGGACGAGCTGTGCGAGAAACTCCTGGACGAGCCGGGCATTCCCTGGTACCTGAAGCAGACGGCCCTCTACAACATCAAGAACCAGGACAAGCGCCTGGAGAAGACCCTGGAGATCGCGGCCGCCATGCCCCCGGGCGAGGGCAAGAACGAGCTGTATTTCCAGGTCCTGAACAACTGCCGGGGCGAAAAGTGGAAGGAAGACTTCAAGGAAGCCTGGGAATACCTCCAGACCAGCAAGAAAGACTACGTCTGGGAAAGACTTCTCATGGAAGTCGGAAATTCGCCCTACGACCTGGACCCGGAAAAACTTTTCGAGAATTACGAGAAATTCCTGAGCGAGAAGAAGGACAAGGAGGAAGTCGCGAAGATCATCGCCTCCAGCCGCCTGGATTTTTACACCTCCCAGGGCGACTATGACAAGGCCGCCAAGGTGGGCGAGGATCTGGTCCTCAAGGATCCCGGCCGGGGCGGCGACCTGGCCGACCTCTATCTGAGGGCGGGCCATTCCGACAAGGCCCAGAACGCCTACAAGAACCTGCTGGACGCTTACGAGAAAGCCTGCCAGGACGGAGACACCTCCCACAAGGATTGGCTCACGAGAGCCGTGAACGGGCTCAAGGAAATGTGCCAGAACGGCCAGGCCGAGCTTGACGAGCAGACCCTGAGGAGAGTCTTTTTGCGCAAGGACGACCCGGGCTTCAACGATTATCTGGAATTCGCCGGCGCCGCCCAGGGCATAGCGGAGGCGTCTTCCCTGAACGACTGCTACGAGAAAGCCCTGGAGAAAGCCTCCGGCAACGACAAGAACTACGTCTTGGACGAGTGGATCAACTGCGCCAAGAACTACGGCGACACCAACGCCTACAAGAAGGCCCTGGCCCTGAAGGCGGAGGACGACCTCAACTCCATGGCGGACTACATGCGGCTGTTGGAAAGCCAAGGCGAGGAGAAGGAAGCCTTCGAGAAAGGCTGGGCGGCCTGGGAAAAGAGCAAGGAGTCCGGCGACAACTGGTCCCGCCGCGGCCTGGAGAACCAGCTCTTCGAGATGTGCGTCAAGGCGGGGGAGAAGGACAAGGCCTGGGAGATCCTCAGCGAGAAGTGGAAGCCTGACCAGAAGGACAGCTACGTCTACCTCGACGTCATGGGCATCCTGAACCAGGCGCAGAAACTGGAAAAAGGCCGGGAAGCCGTGGACAGCCTGGCGAAATACATCGAGACCTCCGGCAACGCCTATTCCAAGCTCTCCAACGCCATGGGCGTTTACAACGCCTACAAGAAACTGGGCGACCAGGAGGCGGCGATGAAATTCGTGGACGAGTTCCTGGAAAAGACCCCCAAGAGCTCCGGCCATCCCACCCAGCGGCTCGATCTGGTGTTCAATTCCTCCCATCCGGAAAAAGGCCTGGAACTTGTGAAGGACGCCATTGAGAACGACGAGTCCCACAACCTCGGCTTCTATCTGTCCAAAGCCTCCGCCTATTTCGACCAGCGCAAGGATCCGGAGGGCAAGATAGAGTTCCTGCGCTCCCTGCCGGAAGGCTACGACCAGCGCGTCCAGCTCTCCGCGGCCTACAAGAATTCCGGGGACGAGAAAGACCTGGACAAGGCCAAGGATTTGCTGAAGGAAAACCTCAGGGACGACGAGGTGGACAGCTACCAGAAGCAGAACTCCCGGAACCAGCTCCTGGATCTGGCCCTGAGAGGGGAGAAGGACAAATACCTCCTGAACGACCTGGTGAACGACTACAACTCCGACGAGACTTTGAGCAAGGAGGAAAGGAACCGGGGCCTGGCGGACCTTTACAGCCGCTCGGAGGACTACGTGAAAGCCGACAACGTTTACAACCAGTGGCTCACGGAGACCAAGGACCCCAGGGAGAAGGCGGACATCCGGAAGCAGTACGCCGCCATGCTGGAGAAATCCGGCAGGAGCCAGGAGGCCATAGAGCAGTTCCAGGAGATCATGAAGACCCAGAAGAACGATCCCGACGCCCTGAACGGCACCAGGGAGGAGCTCATAAGGCTCTACACGGCCCAGGAAGACCGCGTCAAGGTGGAGAACATCCGCCGGGAAAGGATCGCGGAATACGAAAAGATCCTGGCCTCAGTACCTTACGGCAGCCGCGCCCGGGAGGTCAAGGCCAAGCTGGACCAGGAGCGCAAGGCCCTGGAGGAAGGCAAGTGAGACCTTGCCTTTTGAAAGTCCCATTTGCTACAATAATACTACACGATATTTTATAACCATAACCA
>DBWD01000096.1:3575-3736 GCA_002308555.1 bacterium UBP3_UBA1247 | reverse complement strand
CACGTCCGCGAAATAGAAGGCGTGCTCACCAGGCTCAGCATCTACGCTTCTCTGCAGAACCAGCCCATCTCCATCAAGCTGGCCAAGGAATGCCTGAAGGAATACACTTCCGACCAGAACATCTCCATGGACGTCATCAAGCGCGCCGTGGCCGCCTATTT
>DBWD01000096.1:0-3544 GCA_002308555.1 bacterium UBP3_UBA1247 | reverse complement strand
GACATAAGCATCGCCGACCTCACTTCCAGGAAGCGTCCCAAGAACATCGCCAAGCCCAGGCAGCTCGCCATGTTCCTCTGCCGCTCCATGACCAACAGTTCTTTGAATGAGATCGCGGCTTCCTTCGGCGGCAAAGACCACACCACGGNNCCCCCTGCCGCAAGATTGAGGAAAGCAAAAACACCGACGACGATCTCAGCTCGCAGATCGACACGCTCAAAAAATACATCATAAAAAACAGACGGGAAGAGATCGAGAAATGATCTTTTTAAAGAAGGGCTCCTGACAAAGGAGCCTTTCTTTTTTTCCGTCTTTTTCCTTATCTACAGATTACTCACACTTTATCAATAAGTCGAAAAAATAATGATAAGCTGTGAGTAAAATGCGCAAAATTTCCGCGACTTTTCCACATGTTGAAAACCCCCTGCTTTTTTCACTCCCATATCCACAACTTTTAAACCTCTCAATAAAGCGTAAGCGTCAACCACAGCCTTGTTTATTTTTTTATCTACCTAATTCAACAAGCATAATAATAATGATATTAATAGATATTTAATTCTTATTTTTATTTCCTTCCTGTTCATATTCCCCCTTCTCTTTTTATCAACAGCCCGATCCTAAGCTTCCTTGTCAACGGAAAGCGAAATATGCTAGAATAAGATAATGAAAATTTAACCTTATACCTTCTTCTTCTCTTATGAAATTTACATGCGCTATTTCAGATCTGCGCGACGCAGTGCAGCTTTTGCAGCCAGTTTGCTCCAATAAACCGGCTTTCCCCATCGTGGCCAACATTCTTATCCGTACGGGCGAAAACTTCGTGGAGCTGGTAGGGACCGATCTGGACATCACGATAAAAACTTCCATTGAGGCGACCGTCGAGAGTCCCGGCGAGACAACCGTTCCCGTCCGCTACATGAGGGACACCCTCATGAAGATCAAGAACGTCGCCCAGATCAACGTGGAAGTCGACGACAACAACGTCATCAAGATCACGGCCGGCGAAAGGATCAAATGTAATCTGAGAGGCATGGCGGCCGCGGATTTCCCGACCTTCCCCGTGCTTTCCGAATGCGAGACCGTCTCCATTCCCGTCAAGGATTTCTCCAAGATGCTCCGCTACACCGGCTACGCCATGTCCCATGACGACCAGAGGTACATCCTCAACGGCATCTGCTTCAATTTCGGCGAGCAGCTTGACGTGGTGGCCACGGACGGCCGCCGTCTGGCCAAATACACCTCCCCCGACATCAAGAGCGAGAAGGCCAGCCAGATCATCGTGCCCATCAAGGCCATCAACATGATGCAGCAGCTTCTCATCGGCGAGGATCCCGTCGCCTTGAGGTTCTCCTCCTCCCAGGTGGAGATCACCGTCGGCGCGAACACGCTGGTGGCCAGGCTCATGGACGGCCATTATCCCGATTACAAGCAGGTCCTGCCGAAGAACAAGAGTTTCTCCCTCACGCTTAATTCCGGCGACTTCTCCAACGCCGTCGAGCTCGCCTCCGTGGTCACGGACAAGAACAAACAGGGCGTGGTGAAACTGAGCCTTGCCTCCGGCAAGATGAAAGTCTCCGCCCAGACCGCCGACATCGGCGAGAACAGCGCGGAACTGGAGACGGAATACGCCGGCGACCCCATGGACATTTCCTTCAACCCGGCCTTCCTGCTCGACGTTTTCCGCAACATCGACGAGACGGAAGTGACCATGGACGTCATCAATCCCGTCAGTCCCACGGTCATCAAGACCAACGAGAATTTCATCAGCATCATCATGCCGATGCGCTTCTAAGTTTCCGACCGTCATCCTGGGAAGAAAGAAGACCGCCGGAAGGCGGTCTTCTTCTCTCTAAGACACCCGAGGCCGCGTAAAAGAAAAAATGATCAAGAACTCCTTCAAAAAAAGTGAAGAGCTGGTGGACGCCTTTCTGGAGAACATCCTGGGCGACGACAAGGGCGTGCTGCTGAAAGTCCGGGAGGAATGGGCGGAAAGCGTGGGCGCGGAACTTTCCAAGCACACCGAGCCGGAGGAATTCAAGAAAGGCGTCCTCACCGTGAAAGTCATCGGGGCGGTCTGGCGCAAGGAACTGAAGATGACGGCTGGCAAGGCGGTGGAAAAGAAGCTGACGGAAAAATATCCCAAGATCAAAAAAGTCGTCTGGCGATGAAGGGAAAGATCTTAATAGCCTGCTTCGACCGCTTCCGGGACGAGGAGGAATGCGCCTCCCTTGAGGCCTTCCTTCGGCTCGAAGAGAAGCCCGAAAGCGGCTTCGCCGCCCGGCTGCTTTCCGTGAGCTGGGAAAAGAACCCGGAGGAGATAGAGGAGGTCTGCCGGGAAGACTGGAAGGCCCTGGTCTTTTTCGGCAACGGCCGCGGGGAGGAGCACAAGGTGGAGAAGTTGGGGCTGAACGCCCAGGGCACGAACATTCTGGACAATCTCGACCGGCGCTGCGACGGCGACCTGATAACAAAGGGGGGCAAGGCGGCCTACTTCGCCACCTGGGACACTGAAAGGCTCGTCCTGGAGCTGCGCCGCGCCTCCGTTCCCTGCCAGCTTTCCTATTATCCCGGGCTTTTTCTGTGCAACGGCTCCCTTTACAGGGCGCTGCATCACGAAAGCGCGAAGGAGAAGAAAAGGCCCGTGGCGCTCCTGCACCTCAGCCCGGAAAGAAAAATAGCCGAAGACCTGCCGGCCATCCTGCGGGCCCTGCGGGATTCCCTCGCGGAGGATTAGCGGAAAAAAGGGTCTTTTTTATCCGGCGCAATCTGCTATAATTATTTATATGATGGATAAAAATTACGAGACTGACGTTCTGGTCATCGGCTGCGGCGTGGGCGGCGCGGTCACGGCTCTGGCCGCGGCCGACAACGGCTGTAAAGTCATCATGCTCTCCCGCAAGGAGGGTGTGGAGGACACTTCCACGGTCCGTGCCCAGGGCGGCATCATCTACAAGGGCAAGCTTCCCCCGGAGGAACTGGGGAAAGACATCCAGACCGCCGGCTGCGGACGCTGCTGGCAGGAGGCCGTGGACCATCTGACCAAGGTGGGCCCGGAACTGGTGGACAAATGGCTGGTCCAAAGGGCCGGCGTCAAGTTCGACGAAGGCAAAGACGGCTACGACCTGACCAGGGAGGGCGGCCACGGCGAGCCCAGGATCGCGCACTGTCGCGACAAAACGGGCTACGACATCGCCCACTGCCTATTCGACACGGTCAGGAAGCATCCCAACGTCACCATTTTGGAAGACGCCACGGCCATCGACCTGCTGACCACCACGCACCACTCCAGGGATCCTCAGGATCTCTACCGCCCCACGGAATGTTTCGGCGCCTACGTGCTTTTGAACAAGCCCCACGAGATCGTGGAGATCTACGCCAAGGAGACCGTGCTGGCCACCGGCGGCGTGGGCCGCATCTACCTGCACACCACCAACAACGAGAGCGCCCGGGGCGACGGCTACGCCATGGCTTACAGGGCCGGCGCCAGGCTCCTCAACATGGAGTTCGTGCAGTTCCATCCCACCACGCTCTACCTGGAAGGCGC
>DBWD01000144.1:3942-10991 GCA_002308555.1 bacterium UBP3_UBA1247 | reverse complement strand
AACATCTGCATCGACAACGTCAACATCCTCCTGGTGCCCAAGGGACTGCCTGAACCGGCCTTCCTCGGCATCCTGGCTCTCCTTGCTCTCGCCTTCGTGAGAAAGCAGAGATAAGTAGCCAAGCGCTGACGCTTAGCGAAGCAAAAAAGACTTCCCGGGCAACCGGGAAGTCTTTTTTTATTTGATCCGCGCTCACGGCCATTGTTCGGGTTTAGCCTTGATTTTCACCATTAAATATAGAATTACTATATTAAGAGGTGAAAATAATGGTTTTTGGTCGTTATGCGCGTTTACGTGACATTCCTCTTTTTTGTTAAAATAGAACGTAAGCTTATAAAATGTTAACGAGGGTAAAACTTATGAAAAAACTTTCTCTCTTTCTGGCGCTTGCTTCCGTCTCGGCTGGCGTTGTATTGGGCGAGGCCATCGACGCTTCGGAAATAACCAAGGCGCCCATCACGTCTTTAAACGTTTTCAAGAACGGTTCCGTTCTGGTGGAGCGGGAAGTGAAGCCTGAAAAGGCCGGCACGCTTTATCTCTCCGGCGACATCAAGCCCTATCACGGGACTTTCTGGACCAAGAGCGAAAAGCCGCTGAAGATGACCGCTTTCCAGGAGACCGTCACCAGCAACGCCACCTCCCTTACGGACGAAAGGCCGCTGGCGGAAAGGCACGGCGGGCATGAGGCCACGGTGTGGTTCACCTCGAACATTCCGGAACTGGAGAAGGAGCTGGATTTCCTCCAGAAGGAGGCCGGGAGCGGCAGCATCATGACCCTGCAGCCCAACAACGTCGGGAAAGAGGAGAAATTAAACACTTACAAAGTGACCGGCGTGATAGAGAAGCCCGCGAAGAAAAGCTCCGATAACAAAGTCGCCCTGCCACCCGTTACCGCTTTCAACGGCTTGGTCGTCAGGTTCGCTTCCGGCGGGGCGCTGAGGATCCCTTACGCCAATCTCGTTTCCGTCCTGGCGGACGGCGAGAATCCCAGCGAGACAAGCGTCAGCAGGAAACTTTGGAAGGTGGAAGGCGCATCCGGCCCCTTCAACTTCGAATATATGACCCAGGGCCTCACCTACGCGCCCTATTACCGCATGGAACTTGCGGACGGGAAAGCGAAGCTTACCATGGCGGCGGATCTCAGGAACGAGATGGAGGATTTCGAGGAGGCGGAAGTGGCCTTGATCTCCGGCTTCCCGAAGATCGAAATGGCGGGGAAGGATTCCCTCCTGAATCTCGGCGTTTCCTTAAACGGATTTTTGAATGTTTTGGACAGCGTATCGCAGCCTCTCGTCCGCAATTACAAGACGCAGCGGGCTGTCAGTTTCGCGAGCAACAGAATGGCAATGGACTTTGACAGCGCTTATGGGGAATCCGCGGAGTTGGGAGAGGTTCCCCAGATGAACGAGGCCGGCGCCCAGAACATCCACGCCCAGAGAATAGGCAAGCAGACCCTGAAGAAAGGGGAGACATTGAGGACCGACATTGCCAGCGCGAATCTCGAGTACAAGACCAAGGTAAAATGGACTGTGGCGAACATTAGGGACGTTGACCAGAACGGCTACACCAAAAACGTCACCACCAACGCCGAGCAGACTGTCTGGGACGTCCTCTGCTTCAAGAATCCCTTCTCTTTCCCCATGACCACCGCGCCCATGGAAGTCATATTGAACGGCACCATCTACTGCCAGACTCCCCAGACGTGGCTCAATCCCGGCCAGGAGGGCACCACGACTTTGACCAAAGCCCTGAGCCTGGAACCCAAGCTGGAGGAAAACGAGCAGCGTGTGGAGAATCCCAAAACGCTTGACATTGGCAGCAGCAGGAGGGCCTATCAGAGGATAGTGGACGGCAAGGCCACGCTGAAGAATCACCGCAACGAGGCCGTCGAGGCCCAGATCGTCCTGAACGTCAACGGCGTTTTCGAGAAAGTGGAGGCGGGCGAAGGCAAGGAAGCCGGCTCCAGCTCCATGCCGGTCGGCATAAATCCTCTGAGCATAAGGAAGATCGATATCGAAGTGCCTCCCAACGGGACGGCGGAAATAAATTACACGTATTCATTCTATCTGAGGGACTGACGTTATGAAAAAATATTTTGACCGCTTTGTGGTGGCCGCGCTGGCGGCCTCGGCCACGCTCTTCGCCGTGGAAAAGGAAGAGATCCTGCCCGCTCCCGTGAAAGCCCTTGATTTCTTCAAGACCGGGCTCACGGTGGTGAGAAGGCAGATCACTCCGCCGGAAGACGGCAAGCCCTTTTATTTCTCCGGCGAGATCAGCCCGGCCTACGGCACCTTCTGGATCTTCAGCGACGAGGCCGTGACCATCGCCGCCAAGGAAGAGACGGTATTGACCAACAACGGCCCCCTCATGGCGGACATCCCGTATTACCTGCGCTTCAAGGGACAGCAGGGCAGAGTCTGGTTCAAGACGGATCTTGCCAATTTTGAGGAGACCTTGAAATGGCTGTCAGGGGGCGATGCCGCGGAACAGTTCCTGACCGTTCCTCCGCCGGAGAGCGAAAGGGGCGCCAAGACTTACAAGGCCGACGGCGTCATAGAAGGCCGCTCCGGGCAGGACCTGGTCTTGAGGCTCGCCAACAAGGCGGCCCTGAGGATCCCCCTTGAATCCGTTACTCTGGTCTCCGGCAAGGAAGACCAGGAACTGAAGAAGAGCAAGATAAAGCTCTGGCGCGTTACAGGGGCCAAGAAGCCCTTCTTCGTCGAATACCTGACTTCCGGCATGACCTGGGCTCCTTCCTACCGTCTGGAGCTCGACAAGGACGGGAAATCTTACCTCTCCATGGCGGCCGACCTCAGGAACGATTTCGAGGAGATCAAGGACACGGATCTCACTCTCGTTTCCGGACAGCCCACGCTGCAGTTCAAGAACACCGCCTCGCTGCTGGATCTGAGGATCACGCCGGAAAGCTTCTTCCGCAGCGTAGGCTGGGGCTTCGAGCAGCCCATAGTCCGCAAGCTCGACTACGCCAAACGCCCCCTGAACAAGCCTGCTCCCATGCCGGGAGCCGGGGTCAAGGCCAAGGCCAGCTACGGCGCCGCCAAGGAAAGCGCGGCCATGGATGTCGCGATGGCGGATGAAGAAGTTGTGGTCGAGGAAATGGTCGTAGACATGCCCGCCGCGGCCGCGGGTTTCGCGGACACCGGCAAAGAGCAGGGCGCCGACATCAGCTACGTTTCGATCGGCAAGCACTCTCTTGAAAAGGGCGCGGCCGCGCACATTCCCTGCGGCACCGCGGAAGTGGAAGTGGAAAGAAAGGCCGAGTGGAAGATCGAGCCCAGGCGCTACCTGAACGGCGTGCCAGTTCCCGAATACGAGGGCAGCGGCGTGCAGACGCTCTACGACACCCTAAGTTTCAAGAACCCCTTCAGCTTCCCTCTGACGGAAGGCGCCATGGAAGTGACGGAAGGCGGCCACATCTACAGCCAGAGCATGCGGGAGTGGATCAACCCCGGGCAGAAAGTCAGCATGAACCTCACCAAGGCCCTCTCCCTGACCGGCAAGGTGGAGGAGAGCGTTGACAAGAAGGCCAAGCAGGTGAAGCGCCGCAAAAAGATCGACGGCGAGAACGTGGAAGGCTATGAAAAGAAGGTCAACGGCAAGCTGACATTGCACAACTACCGCGGCACGGCGGCCAAGGTCAAGATCACCCTCAACGTTTACGGAGATTTGGAAAAATTCGCCATTCCCGAAGACAAGCTAGTAGAGAGCAAGGACAAGGAAAACGACCTGAATACGCTGAGGGAGAGGACCTGGGAAATGGAAGTCCCCGCCGGCGGCGAGGAAGTCTTCGAGTACCACTACACCGTCTTCGAAGCGAAATAGGCCGAAGGTCGGCACCGCTTAAAAAGGCGCGGGTCTCCCCGCGCCTTTTTCTTTTGGCGGGGAAGGAGCGGATAATGGTATAATAAAAAATAATGTCTAAATATAAGCGCTTTTATGCCTGAAAGTGAAAAAGTGACCATGGAAAATCCCGCCAAGCCCCGGATCAAGGTTCCGACCAGGGCCGAAAGGGAGAAAATGAGGGCCCTCATCGAGAAGATGGGGCTCAACACTGTTTGCAAGGAAGCGGCCTGTCCGAACATTTGGGAATGTTTCCAGAAGCATACGGCGACTTTCATGATCATGGGGGACGTCTGCACCAGGAACTGCCGTTTCTGCAACGTCAGGACCGGGCGTCCGGCGCCGCTGGATCCGGGTGAGCCTGCGCGTTTAGCGGAGACGATCAGGGAACTGGGACTGAAGTACGCCGTGGTGACCTGCGTGACCAGGGACGATCTCCCGGACGGGGGAGCGGAGCACTTCGTCAGGACCATAGAGGCGATCAAGGCTGTTTCCCCGGAAACGAAGGTGGAGATACTGACCTCGGACTTTGCGGGGAACCACGCGGCCTTGGAGAAAGTTTTGGAGGCCCGGCCGGCGGTCTTCAACCACAATCTGGAGACCGTGGAGCGGCTGACGCCGGTCTTGCGGACCAAGGCGACATATCTGCGTTCCCTGGCGGTGCTGTCGTACGCCTCACGCCTGTTCCCGGACATTCCCGTCAAGAGCGGGATAATGGTGGGCTGCGGGGAAAGCAGGGAAGAGATCGAGAAGGCCCTGCGGGATCTAAAGGCGGCGGGCTGCTCGCTGGTGACGGTGGGGCAGTATCTGGCGCCGGACGAAAAGTGCCATCCCGTGGCGAAATATTACGGCGAGGAGGAATTCGCGGAGATCAAAGCCTACGCCCTTGGTTTGGGTTTTGTGGGCGCGGCCTGCGGTCCTCTGGTCAGAAGCTCGTACAGGGCGGGCGAAATGGCGGAGAGAGTGTATGGCTGATTTTAGCGCTCCTTTGCTTGCGCCCATAAAGGTCTGCCTTTTGACCTACGGCTGCCAGATGAACATTCTGGACAGCCAGGTCCTGAGCGGGAACCTTACGCGCCAAGGTTTCGTCGTGGTCGAGGACGAGGGCGAGGCGGACGCGGTGCTCTTCATCACCTGCAGCGTGCGGGACCTGGCGGAAAGGAAAGTTTTGGGCAAGGCCGGGAAGCTGAACGTCAAGCGCAGAAGGCGTCCGGAAGTGGTTCTGGGCGTCACGGGCTGCATGGCGGAACTAAAGGGCGAGGCTTTGCTGGAGGGCAAGAACGTCTTCGATTTCGTGGCGGGCACCCACAAGCGGCATCTCATTCCGGAAATGATCCTGCGCGCTTTGTGCAGGAGAGTCGCGGCGGCGGAAGTTACGGCGGCGAACGCCGAGCATTTGGAAAGATTGGGGAAAGCCCTGGCGCCCTACATGGAGGAATGCCTGGCTTCGGAAGGTTCGCTTTTGGCGGTAGGGAAGGATCCCATGGGCTTCGGGCTGGACGAGCTGGAGGCCATGCGCCCCCGTCCCTGGCAGGCTTTCGTGGAGATCATGAGGGGTTGCAGCAATTTCTGCTCCTACTGCGTGGTACCCTACGCCAGGGGGCCGGAGGTGAGCAGGCCGGCGGAGTCGATCCTGTCGGAACTTCGGGCTTTGGCAGTGAGCGGCTGCGTGGAAGTGACGCTTCTGGGACAGAACGTGAATTCCTACGGGAAGGATCTGCCGGCGGGGAGCATGAGCTTTCCCGAACTTTTGAGAGAGGCCGCGAAGATCAAGGGAATAAAATGGCTTCGCTTCGTCACGTCGAATCCCCAGGATATCTCCGACGAGCTTATCGAGCTGATGGCTTCCGAAAAGAAGATCTGCCGCTATCTGCATTTCCCGCTGCAGTCGGGCTCGGACCGCATCCTGAAGCTGATGAACCGGAAATACACCCTGGAGGGATATCTGGAGAAGGTGGCCAAACTGAAGAAGGCCATGCCGGACCTCTGGCTGGCGGGGGACCTGATCGTGGGTTTCCCCGGCGAGACATTGGAAGATTTCCAGGCCACTTTGGCGGCCGTGGAGAAGATAGATTACGCCAACAATTTTCTTTTCAAGTACAGCGAGCGTCCCGGGACCGCCGCGGCGCGGCTCAAGGACGACGTTCCGCTAGAGGAGAAGAAGAGGCGCCACGCGGAGCTCATGGCCCTGCAGGGGCGCTTGACGCACGAACATTTGAAGAGTTTGGTTGGGACCACTCAGATAGTTTTGGTCGAAGGTCACAGTAAACGTAACCGGGAAGTGCTGCAGGGCAGAACTACTCATTACGCCAACGTGGTGTTCGGGGGAGATCCCTCCCTGATCGGAAAATTCGTTCCGGTCAGGATGGAGTCCGCGACGCCGCTGACGCTCTACGGAAGTTGTGAGCGCATGACCGGAGAGGAGAATTTAACCAATGAAAAGGAGACAAGCGGAATCTGAAGCGAACACGGCCGAGATCATGCCCAGGGAAAAACTGGCCCTGTACGGGATCGAGGCTTTGAATCTACCCGAACTTCTGGCTTTGGTTTTGGGAACCGGCTGCGGCGGCAGGAACGTCATGGAATTGTCCTGCGCCATCGTGAGGGATTACGGGACCGGAGGTTTGAAGGATCTGAAAGATCTGGACAATCTGCGCGCGTTAACCGGCATGCCTTTCGTGAAAGCCTCCATGCTTTTGGCCAGCCTGGAACTGGGCAGAAGGCTTTGCGGCAAGGGAGATGAGGACGAGATGACCAGGATAACCCAGCCCGCCGACGTTTACCCTCTCACCAAGGATATGTGGGAGCTGGAACAGGAGCAGCTGAGGGGCATCTATCTGAACGTGACCTCGCGGGTCATAGGGTCGAGAGTCCTGACGGTGGGCACCGCCACCATGAGCGTGGCCGATCCCTCCACGGTCTTCCGCCCCGCCGTGAAACTGGGAGCCAGAGGCGTCATATTGGTGCACAATCATCCTTCCGGGGAGCTGACACCCAGCAAGCCGGACGTAAAGCTGACCAAGGAGATCGCCGCCGCGGGAGAAGTGCTTCACATAAAATTGCTTGACCACCTGATCGTTACAAGGAACGGCTTCACTTCGCTTTTGGGAGCCGGCTTGATGACAACTTGATCCGCCTTCTGAACAGATTCTTAAGATCCCTGGCCCTCGCCGCGCTCGCGGCGGCGG
>DBWD01000144.1:0-3905 GCA_002308555.1 bacterium UBP3_UBA1247 | reverse complement strand
TTTCTATCTGCAGAAGCAGTACGCCAGGGCGGTGGAATGCTACCGCAAGGCCCTGGAGTCGAAGCTGAACGACAACAACCGGGCGCTGTGCTGGCTGATGGTAGGCAGGTCCTACGCCCAGCTCGGGCGCTACGACGACGCCAAGATCAGCTTCATGAACATCGTCAACCTTTACGGCAAGACCGACTGGCTGCCGGAGGCCTACGTGGGGCTGGGTGACATCAACTTCAGGGCTAAGAAATACAGCGAGGCCCTGAAGAATTACCGCAACAGTCAGACCGCGGCCTTCATGAACCGCAGCGGCTCCAAAGTCCTTTACAAGATCGCCAAGACCCAGAAAAATCTCGGCAACAAAAAGGAGGCGGCGGACTGCGAGAACAGGATCCTGAAGGAGTATCCCAAAAGTTTGGAGGCCCGGCTCCTCATGAAGGGCCAGGGGAGCGCTTCCTCGGCGGCGGTCTCTTCCGCGCCGAAAACCACGGCGTCTTCCTCAAGCGCGCCCGCCGCGAGCTCTTCCCAAAAGAGCGTTGGCTCGAGCAAGAGCGCCGGCGGCCCCAAGACCCAGTTCGCCGTCCAGGTCTCCTACACCACCAAGCAGGATCTGGCCAACAGCTACGCCGCGAAACTGAAAAAGAAAGGCTTCACGAAGGCTTATGTGCGGAAAGGCTCCAAGGGCTATTCTGTTTTGGTGGGAAACTACGCCAGCAAGAGCGAGGCGCAGTCCGTTTGCGACAAGATCCGCAAGTCTGAGAAAAATGACAGCTACGTAATCAGCATCTAGAAAATGAAAATGGTCAAGGACAACGAAAACACCTCCGCGCCGAATCTGGACACGCCCATGATGCGCCAGTACTTCGAGCTGAAGCGCAAGTATCCCGGCATGCTCCTCTTCTTCCGGCTGGGTGATTTTTACGAGCTCTTCGAGGACGACGCCAGGGAAGTGTCCGCGCTTCTTGGCCTGACTTTGACCCACCGGGTGACCGTGCCCATGTGCGGCGTCCCGTACCACGCCGCGGAAAGCTACATCAACAAGCTCGTCAGGATGCGGCGCCGGGTGGCCATCTGCGACCAGATGGAAGATCCCAGGAAAGCGAAGGGTCTCGTGAAGAGAGCCATCACCAGGATCGTCACGCCCGCCACCAACCTGGACGACGAGCAGACGCAGAAGCAGGGCCACAATTTCCTGGCGGCGGTCTATCTCCTGAAAGCCAAGGGCCGGGAAACCTACGGCGCGGCTTTCCTGGACGTGGCCACTGGCAGCTTCGAGATGACGGAGCTGAAAAGTCAGGAGGAACTTCTGGACGAGCTGAAAAGGCAGACGCCCACTGAGATCTTGTACGCCGAGGGCGAGGAAAGCCTTTGGGCCGAGCCTCTCGCCGCTTTAAGCTTCGCCTTGTCCATGCCCATAGACAACCTTTATTTCGACGACGGGTACAACGTGCTGGTCTCCCATTTCGGCGTGGCCTCGCTTGCCGGCTTCGGCTGCGAGGACAAGGCCTGCGGCGTGATGTGCGCCGGCGCGGCACTGCGCTACGTCAAGGAAAAATTCGTCACGGCGGACCTGGACCACATCATGAGCCTCAGGACCTACGAGAAGACGAAATTCATGCGGCTGAGCGACCACACCAGGCGCAACCTGGAACTGGTCAGGTCGCTTAGGGAAAACTCCGCGGAGGGAACGCTGCTGTCCGTCCTGGACGAGACCAAAACGCCAATGGGCGCCAGGCTCCTGAGGACCTGGCTTCTGGCGCCGCTGCTGGACAAAACGGAAATAGAACGGCGCTACGACGCCCTGGAGCTCCTGATGTCAAGGCAGGGCGAGCTTTGCGCCCTCAAGGAGGAGCTGAAAAATTTCGGCGACCTGGAAAAACTTGTCAGCAAGCTTTCCACCGGCTACGGCACCCCCAGGGATCTTCTGGGGCTGCGCTACGCCCTTCGCCAGCTGCCGAAACTGAAGGAATTGCTGGGCCAGGCGCTCCTGGAGGCGGAAGCGGAAGAGCTGGTGGAGCGGGCCGGGAAAGACGTTCTGCTGCGGGACATTTTCGAGAAGCTCAGGCCCGATCCGGAATTGACGGACACGCTGGACAGGGCGCTTTCCGACGATCCGCCCCTGCGGCTGCAGGACGGCGGCATCATAAAGGACGGCTTCGACAGCGAGCTGGACGAGATCAGGAGATTCAGCAAGGACGGGCGGGATCTCATATTGGAGATGCAAAGCAAGGAAGCCGAGCGGACCGGCATCAAAAAGCTGAAGGTGGGGTACACGAAAGTCTTCGGGTATTATATCGAGGTGACCAAGTCCAACCTGGACCTGGTGCCGGACAATTACATCCGCAAGCAGACGGTGGTGAACGGCGAGCGTTTCATCACGCCGGAGCTGAAGGAACTGGAGAGCAAGCTGCTGCACGCCGAGGAGCAGTCCCTGGAAAGGGAGGCGAAGATCTTTCAGGATCTCAGGCAGGCGGTCTTGGAGAAGCACAGATTCATCCAGGAAAGCGCGGACGCCGTGGCGAGGCTGGACGTTCTCCTGAACATTGCCTGGATCTCCCTGCAGCGGGATTACCGCCGGCCGAAGATCTGCGAGGACGACCGGCTGGTCATAAAAGCCGGGCGGCATCCCGTGGTGGAGCGCCTCCTGAGCGACAAGCGCTTCGTGCCAAACGACACTCATCTGAACACCACGAGCGACCAGATCATGCTTATCACCGGCCCCAACATGGCCGGCAAATCCACTTACATCCGCCAGGTGGCGCTTTTGGTGCTGATGGCCCAGAGCGGCTTCTTCATTCCCGCGGACAGCGCGGAGATCGGCTTGGCCGACCAGATCTTCACCAGGGTGGGGGCCAGCGACGAGCTGAGCCGCGGGCAGTCCACCTTCATGGTGGAGATGACGGAGACCGCCAACATACTGCACAACGCCACGCCCAGGAGCCTCATAATCCTTGACGAGATCGGACGCGGGACCTCTACCTACGACGGCCTGGCCATCGCCTGGGCGGTGGTGGACTATCTCCATTCGGAAGCGAAGGTCAAAGCCCGCACGCTTTTCGCCACCCACTACCACGAGCTTATCCGCCTGGAGAGCCTGCTGCCCGGCGTGGTAAATTACAACGTGGCGGTCTGGGAGGACGGCAAGACCGTCTCTTTCCTGCACGAGATCGTCAGGGGCGGCACCAACCGCAGCTACGGCATCCACGTGGCCAAGCTGGCGGGCTTGCCCGCGCCGGTGGTGGAAAGGGCCGAGGAGCTGCTGGAAAGTTTCGAGCGGGGCAGGAACGTGAGGAACGCGGAGCCGGCTCTCCCGGAAACGCCGGATGCTCAGCCCCCGGCGGAAGAGGATGGGAGCGTGAAAGCGCGGCCGGAGGAAACGGAAAAGGAAAAGGAAAGCCCGGACGCGCCGGCACCGGAAGAGGCCGGGGAAACCGTTGAAGCGCCCCCGGAGGACGCGGAAAGATCGGCTTTCGAGGAAGAACTTAAAAAGGACGAACCGGGAACGGTCTCGCAGCTGGAGCTTTTCTGATGACGATCCCCGAGGCTTTGGAACAACTGCCGCAATTCCCGCGCTATGCCCTGGCTTTCTCCGGGGGCGCCGATTCCACGGCGCTTCTGCACGCCCTGGCGGAAAGGCTGGGCCCGGAAAAAATCGTCGCCCTGCATTTCGAGCACGGCATAAGGGGCGGGGAGAGCCTGGCGGACGCCAGGTTCTGCGAAAGCTTCGCCAAAAGCCTGGGGGTGGAATTCGCGCTGGGGGAGGCCCCCAGGGGGCTGCTCTTGGACCCGGCGGCCGGCAACCGGGAGGAGACGGCCAGGCGGGAACGCTACAAATGGCTCGACAAGACCTGCGCCGAACTGGGGGTGGGCTGTCTTCTGACCGCCCACCACGCCGACGACGCGGCGGAGACCTT
>DBWD01000156.1 GCA_002308555.1 bacterium UBP3_UBA1247 | reverse complement strand
CTGTTTGTGTAAAGGATCTTGAACCTGACGTAGCGGACCGGTTTGGCGCCGAAGGTGTATTCCTCGCAGGGCTGGTTGGGAATGCCGTTGTTCTTAAGGCCCACGCGTTCCCAGCTCTCGCCGTCAAGGGAGATCTCGATGGTGTAGCGCTGGGCGCTGAGACCATCGCTGTAGGGATAGACCGCGACGGTGTCGCAGACCGTGGGGGACTCGAGGTCGATGGTGGCGGTCTGGCCGAGGCGCACGCCCTCCCAGGCGTTGCCGTTGTCCGTGAGGCCGTCCGTCAGGTATTCCGGTCCGTTGTCCAGGTAGGTGCCGTAGTCGGAGACGACGGGCTTTCCGAAAGCCAGGTTGCCTTCTTTGAGCCGGCCGTCCAGGGTGGTGAAGGTGTTGGCGGAGAGGCCGGAGGAATTGCGGAGGTTCGGGCGGTCCAGGAGGCCGCGGCCGAACTGGACATAGCGGACGTTTTTGACCTTCGGGGAGGAAAGGGTCACCTCGTCCCTGCCGGTGATCTTGGCCTCGGCGGGATGGAAGACCTTGTCCTCGCCGGCGACCTCGAAGCAGTCGGGGTCTTGGCCGTCGGAAGTCGTGAGGCCGTCGTAGACGTCGCGGAAGACGACCTTGGCCTGAGGACCTTCCAGTATGAGGCTTTTCAGGCTGGGGAAATAGGGCTGAAGGTCTTTCTGGCCGTACTGCTCGTAGAGGGCCAGGTTGGCCAGCCTTTCCGCCAGGGGCCTCTTGTCCATGGGATGGATGTTGGTGAGGTCGTCCGCGGTGTCGTAGGCCAGGGCCATGCCGGTATTGGGAATGTCCAGGGACCTGGTCTGGGCGTCGATGATCTCGTTGCGGCGGGAGTAGATCGCCACGTAGTGCCAGGAGGCGATCTGAACGTAATAGAAGGGCAGGTCCTCGTTCCAGATCTTGCGCCAGCCTTCCACCAGGGCGTGCATCTTCTGATAGTAAGAGTTGCCGCAGGGACGGTCGATGACGTCGTATTCCGCCTGGTACCAGAGGAAGCCTTTCACGGCGAAGGGGACCAGGGGGTGGATCTGGGTGTTGTAGATGGAGCAGTTCTCGTAGGGCGTGGGATATTTCGGGGGCTTGGGCGGGGGAGGCAGGATCTCTTCCCTCACGATCGACTCCGCGGCCTTTTCGCTCCATTCCCGGCTTTTCTTCATCGTGTTGACGAGGGAGGCCTCGTAAAGTTCGCGCTGTTTCCTTACGTCCTCCAGGTTGCCTTCCATCCCCTTGACCAGGGCGAAGCCCTCGGGGGGAATGTAGGAACGGATGGGCGTGCCGCCCCAGCTGCTGTTGATCATGCCGATAGGCGCGTCGATCCTTTCCATCAGGCGCCTGGCGAAAAAGTAGGCGATGGCGCAGAAGCCGCCGAAGGTGCCCCTGCCGGCCGTTTCCGGGGTGCAGACGTCCCAGGGACGGTCGATGTCGAAGCGGGGCGTGTAGGAAGTCTTGTTGACGGTGGTGAGGATCCTAAGGAAGGGGTGGTCGGCGTTCCTGACCAGCTCCTCGCCGTCGTAGCAGGCCTTGATGCCCATCTCCATGTTGCTCTGCCCGGAGCAGAGCCAGACTTCGCCTATGAGAACGTCGTTGAAGGTCAGGGATTCGCCGGTGGAGGCCGTCACGGTCATCACCTGGGACTCGAAAGTTTTCTCTAGGGGCGCGAGCCTGAGCGTCCAGTAGCCGTTCTCATCGGCCTTGGCCTTGACGGTCTGTTCCCGGAACTTGACGGTCACTTCGCTGCCGGCATCGACGAGCCCCCAGACGGGGACGGGCTTTCCCTGCTGCAGGACCATGTGGTCGCTGAAAACTTTCGGAAGGCACAGAGGATGGCGCCCGGTGTCCAGGCCTAATTTTTTCGCGAAGGCAAGAGGCGAATACATAATTGTCCTTAGGGTTGATGTTAGGTAGATTTTACTCCAACGAGGCCCTCTTTTCAAGCGAGGAAGGGAGATCCGGGAAAGCGCGGCGCGGGGAAAATGAGCGCGGCGGATTTTGCTATCATAAAAACAGTCAATCTAAAGAAGAAAAAATGCGGAGACTGACGAAAGAAGATTACGCGAAGGACGCGGTCGCCCTGGCCCGGGAACTGCTGGGCTGCTTTTTGTGCCGGCGGCTGGAGGACGGGACGGTCATGAAGGCGCGCATCACGGAAACTGAGGCCTACTACGGCGAGGAGGACAGCGCCTGCCACGCCAGCAAGGGCCGGACGAAGCGCACGGAAACGCTTTATCTGGAAGGAGGCCGCGCCTACGTTTACCTCTGCTACGGCGTCCACGAGATGATGAACGTGGTGAGCGGCCCCGAGGGACACCCGGAAGCCGCGCTGATAAGGGGCGTGGCGGGCGCCGAAGGCCCGGGCCGGCTCACGAAGCTGCTTATGATAGACCGCCGGCTGAACGGCGAGGATCTGACGGAGTCCGAAAAGATCTGGCTGGAAACGGACGGGACGAAAGCGAGGATGAAAGCCTCGCCCAGGATAGGCATCGCCTACGCCGAAGAGCGGGACAGGAAACGCAAGTGGCGCTTCACGGCGCTCGCTAGTCAGGAAAAGAACAAGCCAAAAAAATAAAGGAGGCACCATGGAAAACGAAGTCTTGAAAGCCTTGAGGGAACGCAGAAGCTGCCGGGCCTACAAGCCGGAGCAGATAAGCGAGGAAGAACTTTTGAAGGTCCTGGAAGCCGGGACCTACGCCCCCACCGGCATGGGTTACCAGGACCCCTGGATCGTGGCGGTGCAGGAAAAAAGTCTGAGGGAAAAGCTGGTAAAAATGAACGCCGCGGTCATGGGTGTCGATAGCGACCCCTATTACGGCGCGCCCACCATCGTGCTGGTCTTCGGCTCCAGCCTTGAGAAATGGGGCAACAGCGTCTGCGACGGCTCCCTGGTCCTGGGCAACATGATGCTGGCGGCACACGCCCTGGGGCTGGGCTCCTGCTGGATCAACCGGGAAAGGGAAATGTTCGCCACGGAGGAGGGGAAAGAGCTGATGCGCTCTTTCGGCCTGCCCGAGGGACTCATCGGCATAGGCTCGGCGGCCCTGGGTTATCCCGCGGCGCCCCCCAGGCCGCCCAAGCCCAGGAAAGAAGGCTACTACAGGATAATCAAATAAAAAACGCCTTCGCGCGATTTTTCCCCGCGGGGACGCGGGGAGGGAAAAAGGACAGGCGCTTCCGAATTCGGAAGCGCCTTTTTTCCCGCTCTCCCATTATGGTAAAATGAAAGATATACAAAACATAATTAAATAACCATAAAGGATCTTTATGCAAGCACTCTTCGCTTTTCTAGTTTCCATCGGCGTCGTCTTGGGCGCGCAGCCCCTTTCCACCTCAACCGTCTTTTCCGACCATATGGTGCTGCAGCAGGGAAAACCCGTGGCCGTCTGGGGCCAGGGCACGAAAGGCTCCACGGTGGAAGTGACCTTCATGGACCAGACGAAACAGACGACCGTTTCGGAGGAAGGTTTGTGGAGAGTCGACCTGGATCCCATGCCGGTGGTGAAGGAAGGGCAGACGCTGACGATCAAGTCGGACAAAGGCGAGAAGCTGGAATACAATGACGTTTTGGTCGGCGAAGTCTGGCTCTGCTCCGGGCAGAGCAACATGGAGATGGGCCTGGGCGCCGTGGAGAACGGCGAGGAGGAGATAAAGAACGCCACGGATCCCATGATCAGGGTCTTCGAGCCGAAGGTCAGGGCGCGGTATCTTGTCGCCACGGACATCGACGCGACCTGGAAAGTCTGTTCCCCGGAAGTCGTGAGGGAAGGCGCCTTCAACGGTTTCGGCGCCATCGCCTATTTCTTCGCCCAGAGACTGAGGGCCGAATTCGGCGTGCCGGTGGGCGTCATCAACAGCTCCTGGGGCGGCACGCCCATCAGGGCTTACATCCCGCCCGAGATCTTCGACGAATATCCCGAGGTCAAGGGCAATTCCG
>DBWD01000121.1 GCA_002308555.1 bacterium UBP3_UBA1247 | reverse complement strand
TCAACTTTCCTCTTCCTTGTTTTTTTCGCGGTAAGGGAAATATTCCGCCCTGAGGTCCTTGGGGATCTCCGCTTCCAATCTTATGGCGTCCTCGTCGTAGGAGAGGTTGCGGACCGTGGAGCGGGCGAAAAGCTTGGCCACCAGGTCGCCCCGGTCGGGAGGAAGCACCAGCTTGGCCCAGGGGCGCGGGGCTTTCCTTTTTTCCTGAATGGCCTGAAGAAGTTTCGGGAAGCCGTCCTTTTCCAAGGCGGACAGGAAAAGCGCCTCCGGGTATTTGCTCCGGAGCTCGTGGCCCCGGGCGAAGGAGAGCCGGTCTTTCTTGTTCAGGACCAGGATCCTTGGATTGTTCTGGGCGCCTATTTCCTCCAGGACTTTTTCCACCGCTTCTATCTGCTCCTCGGTGTCCGGGGCGGAGGCGTCCGCCACGTGGACGATAACGTCCGCCTTCTCGGCTTCCTCCAGCGTCGCTTTGAAGGCCTCCACCAGGGTGTGGGGCAGGTGGCGGATGAAGCCAACGGTGTCGATGAAGATGAAGCGCTCGTTATTGGGGGCGTTGTAGACCCGGGAGGTGGGGTCGAGGGTGGCGAAGAGCTTGTTTTCCACTAAGACGTCCGCCCCGGTCAGGGCGTTCATGAGCGTCGATTTCCCCGCGTTGGTGTAGCCGACCAACGCCACGGCGGTCTCCCGGCTCTTCTGGCGGGCCTTGCGCTGGAGCGTGCGGTCTTTCCTGACCGCCTCCAGTTCTTCCCTCAGATGCTGCAGCCTTTTGTGGGCTTTCCTTTTGTCCAGCTCCAGCTGCGTTTCGCCGGGCCCCTTGGTGCCGGCGCCGGCGTACTGGCGGGAGAGGTGGGACCACATGCCGGTCAGCCTGGGAAGAAGGTAGGCCAGCTGGGCGCACTCCACCTGAAGCTTGCCTTCCCTTGTTCTGGCCCGCTGGGCGAAGATCTCAAGGATGAGGCCGGTGCGGTCCATTATTTTGGCCTGCAGGGCGTCCTCCAGGTTCTTGTGCTGGGCGTTCGTAAGCTCCGTGTCGAAGATGAAGAGATGCAGGTCGGGAAATTCCCCGCCCAGCGCCTTTATTTCCTGGACTTTGCCGGAACCTACGTAGGTGGCGGGATTGATGTCGCGAAGCTTGACCTCCAGGGTCCCGGCGATCTCCAGCCCGGCCGTGTCGGCCAGGGCCTTCAACTCCTCAAAGCTGACGTCCAAGCCTTCCGGGTCGCTGGGGAAGCCTATGAGGAAGGCTTGCTCTTTGGGGACTTCCGTGGAGTAGGTCTTCGCTCTCATTTCTTCTTGAAGAGGCCCTTCAACAGATTCTTGCCTTCGTTTATGATCTGGTCGGCCTTCTGGGAAGTGTCGGAATTCTTGTCAGACTTGATGACGCCGCCCAGTTTCTCCAGGCCCTTCTGCACGCCCTCTTTCACCTTGTCCGTGGGCACCACGTCCAGGAACATCTCCCAGTGGTCGCCCAAGGTCTTGGTCAGGGATTTGAAGACGTTTTCGGGGCCAAGGATCTGCGGGTTCTCAAGCGTTCCGGTCACGACGATGGGCGGCAGAGGATAAGTCTTGCCGGGCTCGTCGTTGTCCTTCAAAATGGATTTGGGCGCCATGGAGAGCACGATCTCCTTGACGGCCTGGGCGGTCAAGGTCAGGCTGATGGCCATGTCGATGTTTTTGTCCATGTCGATGGTGCCCTCGGTCCTCACGCCCACCACCGTGCTGGTGACTTCGCTCTCGTCGATGGCGAGGACGCCGTTGGTCAGGGAGGCGCTCATGTCGAAATCGCGGAAGGGGAGGTCGCTCAGGCGGCTGTAGTGAATGACGTTCGCCAGGGCGTTCAGGATCTTGATGTTCTTGAGCTCGCCGTCCCGGACGTCCATTTTGAACTGGGCGGTCAGGTCTTTCTTTATGGCCTCGTCGTCCGTGCCGCGGCCCTGGGCCTGGAGGTTCAGACCGGCGATGCCGGAGATGTAGGTGTCGCCTTGCGGCATGGCGGCCTTGGAGACGGCCATACAGGAGATGTTGGTGCCCAGAAGGGACAGAGTGTAAGCGTATCCCGGGATCTTCAGATCGCAGACGCTGTTTAAGTCCAGCGTGCCTTCCGCGAAGCCCAGGTTCGGGCCCTTCAGGGTGGCCACGCCGTTAACGAGCTCCACGAAAAGCTTGCAGGGCGAGAGCACGTAGTTCCCGTAGCAGAGCTCCTTGAAATCCAGGGTCGCCTCCGCCTGCCATTTCTCGATGCCCTTGGCCGGCTCGGCCGAGCCTCCTTTCTTGGACTCTTCCGCCGGGGCTTTCTTATCCTGCTTGGCCTTGCCCTCGGGGGAGGCGGTCAGGGCCTGGATGTCGAAATGGTTGGAGGAGAGGTAAAGTTTCTGCTTGCCCGCGGTGGGCTCGATGTAAAATTCGCCGTTCAGGTCGAGGCCCTGCTTCGGGTTGCTGCCTTTCTGCAGGGTCAGCGAAGTGGGGTTCAGGGTGATCTTCGGCAGGGCGGCGCCGGCGCTGCCGGCGCTCTGCAAAAAGAGCTGGCCGTCGATGTTTTCCGGATCCCAGGCCAGGGAGGAGAGGGAGCCGACGTCCCAGCGCACGGAGTAATTGTTCTGGCTGATGGTGCCTTCCCCTTTCAGGCCGGCGGAGAGAATGTTCCTGTCGTTCAGCGTGGCGGCAAGGCGCTTCACGGTGAAGAGGAAGCGGTCGTTGTCGGAAAAAGAGCCTTCCAGCAGCGCCTCGCCGTTCAGCTTGCGGTAGCGCTTCTCCTTCATGGCCAAGTCGGCGTCGTTAAGGGAGAGCTGCCAGACGCCGTTCAGATCCTTCTTGGCGGGGTCGAAAAAGGTCTTGCCCGCCAATGACAGCGTGCCCTTGTTGATCTGGACGTCCTGGCCCTTGACGAAGGGCGCCAGCCACTGCAGCTCGGCGTCCCTGAGCTCGTAGGCAACGTTAGCCGAGCAGAGCTCGCCCCGGGAGAGCTTGTCGAATTCCAGGGAGAGCGGCGAGAGGGTCTTCAAGAGCAGCATGACGCTGCCGTCCCGGCGGCGGGCGGAAAGGTCGAAGCGGTCGAAGGAGACCTTCTTGTTGGCGGCCTCGAAGCGGGTGGTGGAGACCAGCTCGCAGTCCAGGGAGGGCAGGTGCGGATAGGCGGAGTAGGCAAGGTTCCTCAGGAAAATATGGTTGGTGCCGGAAAGCGTGCTGGCGGAGTTGTCCCAGCGGGCGCTGGTGGTAAGCGAGGTCTCGAGCTTCCCGAGAGCCAGGGGCACGCGGTCGCCGAAAAGCTTTTCCCAAAGCCGGGAGGGCATGACCTGCAGCGCGGCGGCCGCCTCGGCGCTGCCGGAATTGACGTCGTAGCGGCCGTTGCTGGTCAATCCCGCCACGTCGTTTTTGCCCTGTTTCAGCGCCAGGGAGAGATTCTTGATCAGGAGGGCCTGGCCGACGTTCTCGCATTCCGCCTGGAGATTGCCCAGGACATACCAGTTCGCCAGGTCTATCTCGCCCGCCCGGCCGGTCAGGTTCGTAATGAGAAGCGAGCCTTTGGCGCCGGTGGGGATGAGGGAATCGGAGAAGGTGAAGGCGGCGTCCAGCAGGAAGGGCATCCTTTCCACCGCGACGTCCTCGCCCTTGACGTATTTGGCGTTGCCGTTGACCTTCAGGACGGCTTCTTTCTCCGGCGCGAATTCCAAAAGTTCAAGATTGAGGCTGCCCCAGAGTTTTTCCTTGGGGGTGGTGATGGAGAAAGAGGCGCCGGGAACGTGGAGCGCGCCGAGATCCACAGGCAGTTTCAGCTCCTCGATCTTTTTCTTGAGATCGAAATCCTCCTTCGGCTTTTTCTCCTCCTCGGGCTCGTCCTCGCGCTTCTCGAAGAAGGTCGGGAAGACCGCCAGCCTGGGGCCGACGATGGAGAGCGACTTGATCCTCTTCTGGTCGGCGCCCAGCGAGGCCAGTTCGTAGCCGGTCTTGAAACTCTGGATGAAGAGCGTCATGTTCGT
>DBWD01000099.1:460-3603 GCA_002308555.1 bacterium UBP3_UBA1247 | reverse complement strand
CGGCGCGCAGTTCCTTGTATGTGTCGAAATCGGGCGCTTCCGCGATCCTGCGGGCCGCGCTCTCGCATTCCTCGAAGGTGAAGCCGGCCATGGCGCGCTTCATGATGGACTGGGCCTCCGCGGGCATGCTGAGCTCGTTGACGCCCAGGCCCAGGTAGAGCAGCCCGGTCTCGGGCTTGCCCGCCGCCGCGCCGCAGCAGCAGACGTCTATCTTGCGCTCCTGGCTCCTGGCCGCCTTCACGGTCATGGCTATAAGCCTTAAGACCGCCGGGTGCAGCGCGTCGTAAAGTTTCGCCACCTTGGCGTTGCCGCGGTCCGCGGCCAGGGTGTACTGCACCAGGTCGTTGGAGCCGATGGAGAAGAAGTCCACGTGCCTGGCGAAATGATCCGCCATCATGGCCGCCGCGGGTATCTCCACCATCATGCCGCAGGGGATGTATTCCTTGACCTTTTCGCCTCTGGCCAAAAGCTCGGCCTTGGCTTCCAAGAAAAGCGACTTGGCGTGGCGGAATTCCTCCACCGTGGCCACCATGGGGAACATGATCCTCACGTCGCCCAGATTGGCCGCCCTGATCATGGCCCGCAGCTGCGTCCGGAAAAAGTCCGGGCGGTCCAGGCAGATCCTGATGGCGCGCCAGCCCAGGAAGGGATTGCTCTCCCGGCTCTTTCCCAGGGCCGCGGCGAACTTGTCGCCGCCCAGGTCCAGCGTCCTTATGACCACGGGCTTGCCTTCCGCGGAAGTCACCGCCTTGGCGTAATTCTGATATTGCTCCTCCTCGTCGGGCAGCTCCCGCCGCCCCATGAAGAGGAATTCCGTGCGGTAAAGGCCCACGCCCTCCGCGCCGTATTCCATGACTCTCTTGACTTCTTCCGGAATGGCGATGTTGCCCAGGAGCGTGACGTCGCGGCCGTCCTTGGTGCGCGCTTTCACGCCGCGCAGGGCCTTCAGCTCCGAGCGTTCCCGGCGCTGCTCAGCCATGATCTCGCCGTAGACCATCTGGGTCTCCGGGGAAGGATTGATGATTATCTCGCCCTTGGTCCCGTCCACCACCAGAAGGTCGCCGTCCTCCACGTGGGTCAAAAGATTGGCCACGCCCAAAACCGCGGGCATGTCCATGGCCTGGGCCAGCAGCGCGGTGTGCGACGTGGCGCCTCCGCCTTCCGTGACCAGGCCGCCGAAACCGGCCTTCTCAAGATTGGCGGTCTCGGAGGGCGCCAGTTCCCTGGTGACCAGGATGCCGCCCTTTTTCACGACCTCCGCGGGCCCGCCGCCCAGATTGTTGAGGATCCTGGCGGTGATGTCCCGGACGTCCGCGGCCTGGCGTTCCGCCACCGGCGTGCCTATTTTGTCGAAGACGGCCAGGCAGCGGTTCATGACGTTGTTCAGGGCCGCTTCCGCGCTGACGCCCTTGGCGATCTTTTTGTTGATGGGGCCCAAAACTTCCGGATCGTCCAGGAAAAGCGACTGGGCCTCGAAGATGGCCGATTCTTTCAGCTTGCCTTCCCGCTTCAGGCGCTCCCGGAGCTCCACCAGCTGGCGGCGGCTTTCGGCCACCGCTTCCAAAAAGCGTTTCTCCTCCTCTTGGGGGTCGTTCAAAGCGGGGGCGTTCTCCGCTTTCTCGTAACTCTGGGCGTGCACGCTCACCATGGCGCGCCCCATGGCCGCGCCGGCGGAGACGCCGAGCCCTTTCATACGAATTTCGCTGCCCTCAGGCATAAAGGATCCAGAATGGTTAAAAAGCCCCTCCCGCGCCGCGCTCCTGCGCGCAGGCACGGAAAAAGTCTTAAGATTTATTAAATAAAGGGATTATACTAAAAGAGGGGTAAAAAAGCAAGTCCATAGGCGGCCGTCCTAAAAAACGGGGCGCAAGGGAAGATCCGGCCTTTTTGCTATACTTTTTTCAGTTTTCAAACTTTTCATTTTCAGCCGCCCGCTTTTATGCCCTATCCCATCGAACCGCCCGCCAGACTTCTCCCCGTGCTGAAAGCCATGCACGAGGGAAAATACTACGATCCCGGAGACCCCGATCTCATGCGGATCCAGACCCTGTGCCTGGAAAGAGTTTACGCCTACAACCAGACGAGGCCGACGGAGCCTGAAAAAAGGGAGGCGCTCCTGCGCGAGCTTCTGGGCGGCATGGGCGAAAAGTGCTACCTCGAGCCTCCCGTCCACGCCAACTGGGGCTGCCACACCTTCCTGGGCCGGAACGTCTACGCCAACTTCAACCTGACGCTGACCGACGACACTTACATCACCATCGAGGACGACGTGATGATCGGCCCAAACGTGACCATCGTGACCGCCGCCCACCCCATCGACCCCGAGGGCCGCGCAAAAGGCCTCCAATGCAACAAGCCGGTGCGCATTTGCAAAAACGTCTGGCTGGGAGCGGGCGTCATAGTCCTCCCCGGCGTCACCATCGGCGAGAACACCACCATCGGCGCCGGCTCCGTGGTCACCAAAGACATTCCCGCCAACGTGGTGGCCCTGGGCTCCCCCTGCCGCGTCGTTAGGACCTTCACGGAAAAAGACAAGGACTGGCGCGGCAACACCGTCACGGGCTTATGAATTTCGAAGTTTTAGACATCGGGCTCCAGGATTACGAAAAAGCCCGCGCCCTCCAGCTTGATCTGGTCGCCAAAAGGCTCCGGGAAGAGATCCCCAACACCCTCGTGCTGACCCAGCATCCCAAGGTCTTCACCATCGGCCGCACCGGCAGCGCCGCCAACATCCTGGTTCCCAGATCCAAGCTGGAAACCGAGAACATCCAGGTCATCAACGTGGAGCGCGGCGGAGACATCACCTACCACGGCCCCGGCCAGCTGGTGGCCTACCCCATCTTCCTTCTCCCCAAGGGCCACCGCGACCTCAAGTCCTTCCTGCGTCTATTGGAGCAAAGCGTCATCCGCGCCGCCGCCAGATTCGGCGCCAAGACCTGCTCCATAGAGGGCCTCACCGGCGTCTGGGAAAGCCCCACGGGGGAAACTTACCTGCCCTCCTGGCACGGCGAGCGGAAGCTCACCTCCATGGGCCTGGCCTTCAAGCGCTGGGTCAGCTACCACGGCCTGGCCCTCAACGTGGAGGCGGACCTCACGCCCTTCTCCTACATGAACCTCTGCGGCCTTGTTGGCAAACGCCCCGT
>DBWD01000099.1:0-401 GCA_002308555.1 bacterium UBP3_UBA1247 | reverse complement strand
CGCCCCCTGGGAGGAGGAGATATGACCGAAAAAGAAAAACGCCCCGTCAGCAACGCCGAGAAAAAAGCCCAGGCCTTCCTGAGGCTGAACGCCATCGTGGCGGCCCTGAGAGCCCCGGACGGCTGCCCCTGGGACCGGGAGCAGACTTCCTACTCCCTGGCCCCCGCTTTCCTGGAGGAGGCCCACGAGCTCATAGACGCCCTGGAAGCCGGCGATCCCAAGGAAATAAGGGAAGAGGACGGCGACATCCTCCTCCACGGCGTCATGCAGGCCTATCTCTTCGAGGAGCAGGGCCTCTTCGACGTGGCGGACGTTTTGAACGACATCAGCGACAAGCTGGTCCGCCGCCACCCCCACGTCTTCGGCACCCTCCACGTCAAGGATTCCGAAGAGGTCATGAA
>DBWD01000011.1:2405-2539 GCA_002308555.1 bacterium UBP3_UBA1247 | reverse complement strand
GGCAGGGCGTTACTAAAGAGCTGCGGGCGGGATTTCTGAATGAGGGCTTCCACGAAGCACTTCTTGCCGGCCACGAAGCCGCCGGCCGCGCCGCCCAGGGCTTTGCCCAGGGTGCCGGAGATGATGTCGATCTG
>DBWD01000011.1:0-2392 GCA_002308555.1 bacterium UBP3_UBA1247 | reverse complement strand
CCGTAATATTCCGCGGTGCCGCGGCCGGTCTTGCCGATGACGCCGGTGGCGTGGGATTCGTCCACCATGACCAGGGCCTCGTACTTCTTGGCCAGGGCCACGATCTCGGGCAGTTTGGCCACGTCGCCTTCCATGGAGAACACGCCGTCCGTCACGATCAGGCGCACCGGGGCGTTGGGATACTGCTGAAGCTGGGCTTCCAGGTCGGCCATGTCGCTGTGTTTGTAGCGGGCCTTCTGCACGCCCTTGGCGATGAGGCGGCAGCCGTCGATGATGGAGGCATGGTTCAGCTCGTCGCTGATGACGACGCCCTCGGCGCCGCAGGCCACCGGGATGGCGCTCTCGTTGGCGCTCCAGCAGGAAACGTAGGTCAGGCAGGCTTCCGTCTTAAGGAAGGAGGCGATCTCCTGCTCCAGCTCTCTGTGGATGTCGAAAGTGCCGCAGATGAAACGGACAGAGGCCGTGCCGGCGCCGTATTTGTCGATGCCGGCCTTGCCCGCGGCCTTGACTTCCGGATGGTTGGAAAGTCCCAGATAGTTGTTGGAGGACATGATCATGGTGCGGCCGTAGCCTTCCATTTCCGTATAGGCGTCCATGGGCGTCTGGAGGTAGCGGAGTTCCTTGTAGGTTCCGGCATCGCGCAGAGACTGCATTTCGGCAGCCAGCTTCTGATAATACTCGGCGACAGTTGACATAAAATTTCTCCTGATTTATTTGTTAATTTTTATTTTTTCGTATTTAGGATTATAGCAGATTTCACTCTTTTTCGATAACGACGAAAGCCAGCGCTTCAATGTCGTTGTGGCTTATGGAGAGCGAGATCCTGGAAAGCCCCAGACTCTCGAAATATTCCTTGGTTCCGCCCGCCAGAACGATCGCCGGCTTCCCCAGGGAGTCCTTGACGACCTCCACATCCCGCAGCGACATTTTCCCCCTGACACCGGTCCCCAGGGCCTTGAAAAAGGCTTCCTTGGCGCAGAAGCGGGCGCAGAGGCGCTGTTCGGGGAAACGGTAGTCCAGGCAGTATTTCAGCTCCGCTTCCGTGAAGACTTTCCTGGCCAGCGGCACCTTCGCTTCCGAGTATTTGAAGCGCTCGACTTTCTCGATATCGCAGCCTATGCCGAAAACCGCCATACTACTCGTAGCGCAAAGCCTGAACGGGCTTCATCTTCGAAGCCAGCAGAGCCGGGAAGACCGAAGCCAGAAGACAAAGGATGAAAGCGCACCCGGCGATGAGAGCCACGTCCACCGGAACCACCTGGCTGGGGATGCCGTCCAGATAATAGACGTTGGCCGGGAAAAGGTCTATGCCGAAATGCAGCCTAAGGAAACGCAGAATAGGATTGACGTTGTAAGCGATCAAAGTTCCGCCCACCACGCCCAGGAAAAGGCCGGTCAGGGCGATGAACAAGCCCTGGATGGTGAAGATAAGCCCAACCGACCTGCTGGTGGCCCCCAAGGCCCTCAGGATGCCGATGTCCTTGGTCTTGCCCAGGACCACCATCACCAGCGTCGAAACGATGTTCAAAGCCGCCACCAGGCTGATTAGGAGCAGGATCAGGAACATCACTCTCTTCTCCAGCTGCACCGCGGCGAAAAGATGCGCGTTCTGCTCCATCCAGGTCTGGATGGAACAGCGGCCCTTCAGTTCCTCGCTAAGCTCCTTTGCCACCAGCTCGGCGTTGTCCACGTCGTCCAGGGAAACTTTCAGGGCGTGCACCGCCCCCCGCATCTGGAAAAGATGATTGGCGACCGCGAGAGTCGTCAAACCGAACTGGGAGTCGTACTCGAAATTCCCGGAGTGGAAAATGCCCGCCACTTCCAGCGTTTTCTGCACAGGAACCCTTCCGCCCGGCGTCTGAACAAAAGCCGGCGAAGTCAAAACCACTCTGTCCCCTTTCGACACTCCCAGGTTCCTGGCGTAGGTATCGCCCAGAATGACCTGGCTGTCCGTCAGCGTTCCCCCGGCGTCCTTGATGTAATTGTGCAGTTCCGAGGCCGAATCCTCCAGATTCGGATCCATGCCCAGGACCACCAGGGGATGCCCCTTGTCGCGCGTGCTCAGCAAAACCGGCCCTCTGATGTAGGGCGCCACGCCCTTGACGTGGGGGTTCTTCTTCGCTATCTCCATGGGCTCTTCCCAGTAGGGCAGGATCATCCGGACAGGCCCGGTGATGGTCACGTGGGCGAACACGCTGATGACCTTCGTCTTCATTTCCTTCTCGAAACCAGTCATCACCGACAGCACGATGATCAGCGCCGCCACGCCGATTATGACGCAGACGACGGAGATCAAAGAGAAGAAGGAAACGAACCCTCTGTGGCTCTTGGAGCGCAAAAGATAGCGCAGCGCTAAAAACACTTCATACATAATGGCCAATTATACCATTTT
>DBWD01000109.1:8121-9208 GCA_002308555.1 bacterium UBP3_UBA1247 | reverse complement strand
CCGGCGCCATCCAGTACTGGGGCCCCGCCGCGGTCTGCGACGCCACCACCAAGACCCTGGCGCTGGAACAGAAGAAGTAACCTCGCTCACGCTTTCTCGCGGGGCCGGAGGGAGCTTTTCCCTTCGGCCCCGCGGGCAGGCAAACAAGCCATACCGAAAGCCCCATGCCCTCTTTTTCCTATGAAGGTCTGAACGCCCAGGGCCAGCCGGCCCACGGCACGCTTATCTGCAATAGCCTTTCCGAAGCGAAAGCGCAGCTGCAGGCCAAGCATATTTTCATCACCAAGCTCTACGAAGGCGACGCCGCCGCGGAGGCGGCGGTCCGGGTCGAGCTGCCCAAGAAGCGCCGCAAAGTCAAACACGAGAAAGTGGTGGACTTCCTGCGGCAGATGTCCACGCTCACCCAGGCCAAGCTTCCCCTGGTCAGGTCGCTTGGCGCTCTTTTGGAGCAGGAGGAGGATCCGGCTTTCAAGGAAATACTGGCCGCCATCAGGGACAAGGTCCAGGCGGGCTCGACCCTGGCGGACGCGCTGGCGGACCATCCCCAGTGCTTCTCCAACCTGGCCGTCAGCATGGTGAGGGCCGGCGAGACCGGCGGCGTTCTGGAGCAGTCGCTGCTGCGTCTGGCCGACTTCACGGAAGACGAGCACGAGACCGTCTCCAACGTCAAGGCGGCCATGGTCTACCCGATCGCGCTGAGCTGCATCATGGGGCTGGCGGTGGCGGCGCTTATGATCTTCGCCATCCCGCGCTTCAAGGCGATCTACAAGGATTTCAACGCCGAGCTGCCGGCCATCACCCAGACCCTTATCGACATTTCCGACTTCCTGGTGGTCTACTGGTGGCTGGTGCTGGCGCTTATTTTCGTGGCGATTGCCATGTTTAAGAAATGGCTGGAGACCAGGCAGGCGAAGGTCTTCATGGACAAGCTGAAATTCAAGCTGCCCTTCATCGGCCCCCTCACGAAAGCCATTTCCATCGCCCGCTTCTCCAGGACCTTCGGGACCCTGGTGGACGGCGGCATTCCCATTCTTTCCGCCCTCAACATCTCCAAGGACACCGCCGGCAACGTCATCATCGAGGACGC
>DBWD01000109.1:487-7978 GCA_002308555.1 bacterium UBP3_UBA1247 | reverse complement strand
GAAAAGCAGACCAAGCGCGCCCTGAAGGCCGCCACATCCACCCTTGAGCCGCTCATCATCGTCTGCCTGGCCGGCGTGGTGACGCTTATCATCCTGGCCATGCTTCTCCCGATGCTCGACATGAACATGATGATGCAGTAATGGACAAGAACAATATTCAGAGACCCCGCGGCGTGGTCCTGGTGATGGTCTGCTTCATCCTGTTCTTCCTCATCACTCTCACCACCGCCTACGTTTACTCCATCCAGACCGAGATAAGGCTGGCCCGCAACTACGTGGACGACATCAAAGCCTATTATCTGGCCAAGGCGGGGATCTACCGCTGCATCGCGGAAATGAAAAGGCAGAGCATGTCCGGGAAGCTGAATCCCAGGGCCGATCTTTCGGAGGACGCGGAGACCCTGAAACGCTTCGAGGAGATCTTCCTCTGCTATCCCCTGGGGGACGGCAATTTCACCGTGAAGTACCAGGACGATTTCGGCCAGAAGGGCCTGGGCCCCATGGACGAGGCCAGCCTCATCAACATTTCCGCCTGGGCCGAATCCAAAAGCTACGAATCCCTGAAGCGGCTTTTCCGCGTGGCCCTGGTGGACGACGAAGTGATAAACAAGCTGGTGGACTGCCTTATCGACTACGTGGATAGCGACGATTTTCCCGAACTTTCCGGGGCGGAGCGCACCGACTACGAGAAGATGGATCCTCCCAGGAACATTCCCAACGCCCCCCTGCAGGACGTCAACGAGTTCCTGAACGTCATAGACATGGTCAACTATCTCGACCCCGGTTCCGTGGATTACACCCTCTGGTACGGCACTCCGGGTTTCGAGACCAACCAGTGGATGCAGGAGATCTGGCAGGAATACATGGAGGAGGTCAACCCCGAGAATCCTCCGGCCTACCATCCCGGCATCAAAAAGTTCGTGACCGTGAACTCCCGCACTTCCAGCGTGAACTACAACACCGCCTCCGAGGACGTGCTGCGCGTCGTGGAGCCGGAGTCCTGGGAAAACATCATGGAGCAGCGCGCCTCGGGGAAAGTCCAGGGCTCCACCGGCGCCATGCGCATCAGGTCCTACGGGCGCTGCAACAACTATTCCCGCATGGTGGAATGGCTGGTCTATCCCGGCGGCAGCGGTTATCCTTCACTGTTGAGATCCTATGAAGAATAGCGCCGCCGGTTTCACCCTCATAGAGCTGATCATCGTCATAGTGGTCATCGGCATCGTGGCCTCCGTGGCGTCGCCCAACATCGCCAAGCTTTTCACCACCGCCCAGCTCAGGCAGGAAGCGCAGATGCTGACCATCACCATCAAGAATCTCCAGGGCCACGCGGCCCTGCAGAAAGCGCCCTACGCCCTGACTTTCAATTTTGAGGACCAGTCCTACCGCTCCGCGCGGGGAGAATCCAAATACAACGACTTCCCGCTGGAACTGGCCGATCTCACCGGCAACGGCCAGAACATTCTCGGGAAGAACTACACCTCCTCCGACCTGGAGCTCAACAGCGACCATCTCGACTATTACGACAACGAGTACGCCGCCGTCACGAACCTGAGGTCCCGCACCCCCATGTATCAGACCAGCAGGAAACTTCCCGCCAGCGTCAGGCTCGAGTTCGTGAGGGACCAGTACGACGAGGAATACGACGAGGATCCCTTCACCATCGAGTTCGACGCCCGGGGCAACGTGGAGCCCGTTCTCATCGTGCTTTCCGCCGCCAGCAAGCCGGAGATCCGCTATGTTATCGACGTGACCTACACCGGGCAGGTCTCCTTCAGAAGGGAGGACGCGGATGAGTAGGCGCGGTTTCACTTTGATGGAAGTGATGGCGGCCATCGTGATCATCTCCATAGGCGCCTCGGCGGCCTTCAAGCTCATCGGCAGTTCCACCAGGGCCATCGCCCGGGCGGAGGCCATGACGGTGCAGGCCAACCTGGCCAGGAAAGTCATGGCTGACATCGAGACGCTCTACTGGCAGAAAAAAGCGGACGACATCGTCACGGACGGCGACTTCGGCGGCGACTTCCCGGATTATTCTTTCCACGTGGAGATCGTGGAGGAAGTCGAGGACAACGTGGAGGGAAGCCTCACGGAAGTGAGCAACCCCGACCTCAGGGAAGTCACGGTGACGGTCTTCTGGAACGGGGCGAACCCGCCCACGGAATTTTCCCTCACCACTTTCTTCGTGGATTTCGGCAACACCAACAACTGACGTAAATGGCTATCCAAACTTTGAACTCTCCCCGGGAACTGTCCGGGCTCATAAAAGAATGCGGCGACGGCGCGCTCCTGGTGATCTTCGACTCCCCGCGCTCCGAGAGCTGCTCCAAATTCAGCGCCGCGGTGGAGGCTCTCCTGGGCAAATATCCCGCTGTGAAAGCGGTCCTGATGGACGTGGAGCAACCCGAGGCGGCCATGCTGGCCAACCAGATGAGGCTCTCGGTCCTGCCCACCACCATTGTGGTCAAGGCCGGCGAGACCGTGGACCGCATAGACGGACTCCTGGACGAGCAGGGTCTGGAAAAGGCCCTGGAGGCCTACCTGCCTCCCAAGTCCCCCGGCGAATCCCTCCAGGAAGAATACGAGCTGGCTCTCCAGAACGGCGAGAAGCCGCGCGCCCTGGCGCTCCTTCCGCTTCTCAGGGAGGAGAAGAAGGAGGACAGGAACCTTTGGCTGACCCACGTCCGGCTGCTCTGCGAGACCGGCCAGCTTGAAAAAGCCCGGGAGACCGCCGAGGCCATGGAGTCTCCCGCCCTGCTTCCGGAGAAGACCAACCTGCGCCTGCTCTTCACCGAACTGACCGCGGAGGAAAGCAGCGGCAACGAGGCCTGGGACGAGATCAGAGCCCTTCTGAAAAACGCCGCTTTCGGGGAAGCCGTGGAAAAACTTTTGGAATTCGTGGCCAAGGACAGGAAATTCGGCGACGACCTGGCCAGGAAGATCCTGCTGGCCCTCTTCGCCCTGATGGGGGACAACGATCCCTTCGTCCTCCGTTCCCGCGCCAGGCTGGCAAACCTGCTCTTCGTCTGAGCCGCCGGTTCCCTGCTTGACTCAAAACAAAAAGCCTTCCGCGAAACGGAAGGCTTTTTTTATTCCAATTAAATACGGAGGCTAGTTCTCGGAGAAATGCGTGATGGCCGCGCTCAGGAGCAGGAAGGGCGTGGGTATGTTCAGGAGCACGATGATCTCCAGGGGGAGCGAGCCGTCCAAGCCCGCCAGGCGCATGAAAAAGAGGAAGACCGCCAGCACCACCAGGGCCGCGGCGCCGGACCACCAGAGATACTTCCAGCTGAGAACGTAGCAAAAGGAGAGCAGTATCGGTATGAGGGCCAGGGCGATGATGTCGTTCAGGCTGTGGCTCAGCAAATGGATGAGCTGGTCGAAAAACAGGTAGGCCATCAGGAGGACGGCCAGGGAGGCCAGAAGGCGGCTGGCCAGGATGAAGGCTCTCAGATACCACTTCCGGCCGTCCGGGCCTCCTGAGGCCCTTCCGGAGCCTCTGCGGGTCGTTCTAGCTGCCATGGGTCACTTGGAGGGGGTGAATTTTATAGCCTGCAGGTTGCGGCCCAGGAAACGCGAGCCGTTCTCGGCGAACTTGGCGGCGCCGTCGGTGACGAAGAAGGTCTCGCTGCCTTCGCCTTCCGGACGCAGCAGCTCTTTTTCCCTCAGGATCTCCTCCAGCTCCTCCGCGCAGGAGGAGGCGGAATCCACCAGTCTCACCTCGGGTCCCAGGAACTCGCTGATCTTGGGGGCCAGCAGGGGATAGTGGGTGCAGCCCAGTATGAGCGTGTCTATCTGGGCCATCTTGAGGGGCCGCAGATATTCCTCGATGACCATCCCGGTGGCCTGGCGGTCCAGCCAGCCTTCCTCCACCAGCGGGACGAAGAGGGGACAGGGATGGGCGTAGATGTCGCAGGAGGGCTCCAGGTTTCTCAGGGCCTTGGTGTAGGCTTCCGAGGCGATGGTGGCCTGGGTGCCGATGACGCCGATCTTTTTGCTTCGCGAGGCCCGGACGGCCGCCCGGGCGCCCGCTTCGATGACGCCCAGCACGGGCACGGGGCTCTCGGCTTTCACTTCGGGAAGCGCCAGGGCCGTGGCGGTGTTGCAGGCGATGACCACGCACTTGACGTTGTGGCTGAGGAAGAAGCGGAGGGCGTCCCTGGTGAAGGACAGGATGGTCTCCTGGCTCTTGGAGCCGTAGGGGACGTGGGCGGTGTCGCCGTAGTAGATGACGTCTTCCTGGGGCATGCGCTCCCTGACGGCTTTGACGACGGTCAGGCCTCCCAGCCCGGAGTCGAATATCCCTATGGGGTCTTGTCGGTTCATTTCAGATAATCCTTTATTCCTTGGGCGATGGCGTTGGCCACCGCTTGTTTATGCGCGCTGGAGCTTAATTTTTTTCTGTCGGACCAGTTGCTGATGAAGCCTATCTCCACCAGGCAGGCCGGGCAGTAGGCGTTCCGGAGAACGGAAAGGTTCTTGCCCTTCACGCCGCGGTTGTCGCCGCCCGCCGCGGGGGCCAGACGGCGCTGGACCTTCTCCGCCAGCAGCTTCGACTTCTGCTGGGTGGTCTGGTAGTGCTGCTGCCGGAGCACGCTTTTCATTTTCGTGGTCAGCGCTTTCCAGCGGCGGCGCAGCTCGTAGCCGTAGGAGGAGTTGTCCAGCCTTCTGGCGTGATAGTCGTTGTCCACCTGGACCTTGGAGAGGTAGTAGGTCTCCGTGCCGCAGGCCGCGGTGTTGGCGGCGTCGTTGACGTGGATGGAGACGAAGATGTCGGCGCCGTTTATGTTGGCGATGTCGGAGCGGTCGGGCAGTTCCAGGAAAACGTCCGTGGTCCTGGTCATGATCACCCGGTAGCCCATGCCGGTCAGCAAGTCGCGCACTCTCTTGGCCACGTCAAGGGTGATGTCCTTCTCGTTGCGTCCGCCGCCCTGGGCGCCGGTGTCGTGTCCGCCGTGCCCGGCGTCTATTACCACCAGCTTCTTGCCGCCCTGGGCGGCTTTCCCTTTGCCGGAGGACTTGACGTATTCCGGCAGGATGGAGGTGATGAAGGCGGTGGAGACCAGGGCGTCGCCTTTGATCTCGGTGACGGCGTTGGGCAGGTAAAGGCAGTCGTCGTTGTCGATGAGCACCGCTTTGGAGGAGGGCAGGAAGCGGAAGGACTTGCCCGAGACTTTCATCTCCAGGCACCTGGTCCACTCGTCACAGGTAAGCGATCCGCCCAGGGCTTTGCTGAGGTCGTAAAGCGAAACGAACTCGGCGGTGCCCAGGGCCGTGGCTTCCAGCTTGAAAGAGCTGCCGCCGACTTCGAAGTGGCGCGGAGCGCCGCTGACCCCGGAAGCCCCGAGCAGCAAGAACCCCAAAAGCAAGCCTAAAACAAATCTTCGCATACTGAGAAAATTATACCAAATTATAGACCTCAATTCCGCGGGAATAAGGCTTGACATTAAATATCCAAACTACAATGGTTTTAAAATTCTCGAAGGTCGCTCGAGCAAAGGACTTTTGCTAACGCCTTGACTTTTATTCTGTTCATAAACTAAAATATTATAAACTAAAATCAGCTACGCTGTTTCGTATGGAAACATTCAGCGCGGATCAGCGAAAAACTTTAATCAAACACACCTTCGGGGGAAAAATGAAAAATATCATGATTGCCGCTATCGCCGTGCTTTTCTGCCTTTCGGCGTTCTGCGCGGAAAGTTGGTCGCCCGCCGTCCGTTTCGACGGAAGCGAGATCACGTCCGACACCATTAACTTAAGGCCGAACGATCCCATTACCTACAGCAGCGCCTTCGCTGAAGGAACTCCGATATCTCTCGATATCACCGCCACGGACACATCTGATCCGACGGTCACGGCCGTCATCTTTTCCGATGATTCCGGAACGGCGGTGGAAGGAACCACCGTCTGGAATTACACGACGGAAGAGTACCAGGATTTTCCCAAGACCGACACTTACCAGCTGACCGAGACCGTGACCACCAGCTCGGGCTCGACGGTCTTCAACCGCTCCGTTAAGCTGCTTCCCGAACCCATCGGCATTCTGGCCTTCGCTATTCTCGGCGCTCTTCTCTTAAAGAAACGCTCGAAGCTCTTTGTTGCGGCGGCGATTGTTCTGGCGGCGTCCTTGACGCTGAGCGCCAAGGCTGATGTCACTGTTGAGAACGTCACCTGCCTGCAGGGCTGGCCCTTCACCAGGAACGTCATCATCAACTACACCGTGGATTCCACCAGTGCGGCGCCGGTTCTCGGCGTGAAATTCTACGGCACCGTCGACAACGGCGAAACGACCTTCGATCTGAGCGAGTACGGAACGTTAAGTCAGGACGGCGCTGACGGCATAATCAAGACTACTGGCGCCCACAAGACCCTTTGGACACCGGACGAGAGTTTTTACGAAACCGTGACCTCCGGCTTCAAAGTTAAGGTGGAAGCCGTGGAGATGCTCTACATGGTTGTCGACCTTTCCGGCGGAACGAGCGCCTCAAGCTATCCTGTCAGTTATCTCGCCGACGTCCCGCAAGGCGGCTGGACTGACGAATACAAGACCACGAAGCTGGTCTTAAGGAAGATCGAACCCGGAACATTCACCATGGGCAGCCCAACCAACGAAACGGGCCATCAAGGCACCGAAGACCTCCACCAGGTGACCTTGACGAAAGCCTTTTACATCGGCGTTTTCGAGGCGACCCAGAAGCAGTATGCACTTGTCACGGGATTGAAGCCCTCTAGCAATGATTTCGACGCAATGCCTGTGGAAACGGTAACCTACAACGCTCTCCGCGGCTCCGAGTCCAACTGGCCCAGCAGCAGCGACGTTAGCGATAATTCCTTCTTCGGCAGACTTCGCACCAAGACTGGCCATTCTTTCGACCTGCCCACGGAAGCGCAGTGGGAGTACGCCTGCAGGGCCGAGACCACCACGGCTCTTAACAATGGGAAGAATCTTTCCGACTCGACAACCTGCACTGAAATGAATGAAGTCGGACGCTATAAAGGCGACGGTAATGACGGCAAATGGTCTTCCAACGGACATACACCTGTCGGTCTGTATCTGCGTAACGACTGGGGATTGTACGACATGCACGGAAACGTCTGGGAATGGTGTCTTGATTGGCGTGATGCTAACTTGGGCACTAATCCTGCGACCGATCCCGTAGGACCGACAACAGGCACTTATCGCGTGTTACGTGGCGGAGGTTATTCGGTCGATGCTTGGCAATGCCGTTCTGCCCGTCGGAATGGGAAAGTCCCTGGCGACACTACCGCAGAAATAGGCTTCCGCGTGACATTAACTGTTCAGTGATTAAAACCGATCAAACTAAAAATAATAACGCGCAGATCTTTTTGCGCGTTATTATTTTTTTTATGATAAAATCCTACTCCAAATCATCTGAGATAAATTTTAATCAACAACCGCAAACCCAAAATATCATCATGCTGAAATTCAAGTCGCTCCTTTTCGCGCTCATTGCTTTCGCGGCGGCC
>DBWD01000109.1:0-457 GCA_002308555.1 bacterium UBP3_UBA1247 | reverse complement strand
AAACGTTTCCGCCGCCTCCTCGCTCTGGTCCGCCTCGTTCTCCTTCGACGGGGACGAGATCACGGACGATCCTATCCTTCTTCTGCCCACCGATCAATTGTCCTACAGCAGCGCCATGGCGGGCGGCACTCCCCATTCGCTGACCATCATCGCCGAGGACACGGACGATCCCGAGATCACGGCCGACATCTTCGCCGCTTTTTCCGAGACGCCCGTGGAAGGAACGACGGTCTGGGACTACACCGGAGACGAATACGGCGATCTGCCCACTGACGACACCTACAAATTGATCGAGACGGTGGAAGGCGATATGTACTCCGTTGATCTGATAAGGTTTGTCACTATTCTTCCCGAACCGGCCGGATTTTTATTCGCCGGTCTGTTCTGCGTCATTTTCCTGCGCAAAAAGACGAAGGGCCTCCTGGCGCTTCTTGTGGCCGCCGCCATCGCTTCTTTT
>DBWD01000082.1 GCA_002308555.1 bacterium UBP3_UBA1247 | reverse complement strand
CGGATGCAGCGGGCGCAGACGGTGGCGGTCAGGATAGTGCCGTCTTCCGTCTTCACGCGGACTTTCTGCAGGTTGGGCATGAAGCGGCGCACGGAAATGCCGGTGGTGTGCAGACCGATGCCGCCTTTCTTTTTCGGAATACCGTGGCGGATGATCTTTTTGCCCACGGAAGGCTTCTTGCCGCAGATATCGCATTCTTTAGACATGTTTGTCTCCTTTCTTTTTTTATATTTTAGTTATTAATTATATTTGGCAAAACTTACCAGCGCTCCACAGCCTGCTCGCAGATGTGCTGGGCCAGGTCGGCGCAGGCGATCAGGATGGACTGGTGCCTGGTCAGGGAAATGTCGTCGGTGGTCAGGAGCTCGTGTTTGCCGCGCACTCTGCTGCGGCTCCAGATCTGCACAGGCTCCCCGTCCCGGTATTCGTACATGGTGACGTTGGCGTAGATGACGGTCCGGAAAGCGGTGGCAACGCCCGCCGCGTTCGCGTTGTCCTTCTTGTCCACGTACTGCGTGGGCCTGAAATACATGTCCACCAGCTGCACCCTGAGCTCGCCGTCCGCCTCTTCGGCGGTGGGCACGATCTCGTAGGTCTGCTCCTTGGTGAATTCGCTGATGATGAGGTTGGTCACCTCCATCTGGAGATGGGGCTCCTTTACCTTGTCGGGAACGTAGGAGATCCTGGGAATGTGCAGCTTCTTAATGTTGTCCTCCCTCTTGGGGGAACCGGCGGTGTAGCCCAGGATGGTTATCGGGGCGTCGGCCGAGTGGTCCCTTTCGCAGCCCGCGATGAAAAAGCAGAGCAGCGCGAGAGGCATGATCAAATGGATGCTTTTCATAGAAAACAACTCTCCTGTTTAGTCGATGCGGTGGAGTTCTTCCCGGCATTTCTGGATACGGGTGTCCAGGATGTCCATGTGCCTCCAGTTGGGGGGAGCCTGGGCCTTCAGGGCCGTGAAGGCGTCCAGCGCCTGCCCGTAGAAGAAGCGGGCGTTCACGTTGTCGTTCTGCTTGGCGTAGGCCTCGGCGGTCTGCACAAGGTTGTAGGCTTTCTTGTAGGAGTTGATCAGCGTGGTCTCGGAGGACTCGTCCTTCACGTTCTTTTCCTCCACCACTCTCTTGTACTGGGTCTGGGAGATGGCGGTGGAAACGCGGCCGGAGTCGGGCATGGTGCGGATGACCGTGCCTTCGGGGACTTTCACGATGGCGTCCTTGTTGGGATCGTTCTCCTCCAGGAGGCCCGAGGGCAGCACGGAGGTGATGTCCTGGGAGGTGGCTCCCGTGGTTTGCTCCTCAGCCTTGCCGACTTTGAAGGAAACGCTGGTGCCCGCCTGGGGCTCCTTGGTCTCGGTGGTCTCCTTGGGGGGTTCCGTCTTGGCCGGCTCCACGGTGTCGAAGGAGGGGGTGGAAAGTTCCCTGGTGACCCTGAGGCCGGCGTTGGTCTTGACGGTCACCTTGACCTCGCCGCTGTTGCTCTCGGCGGGAGGGATCAGGTCGTTGATAAAATCATCCGCCTCGGTTTTCCCGGACTTGACGGTCGTGTCGACGGTCTCGGAGGTCTTGACGGGCTCCACGGTGAAGCTGGGGGCGGTGGTCTGGGCGGTCACCTGCACGCCGGAGGCGCTCGGCTTGGCTTCCACCTGGAAGGAGGGCTGGGTGGTCTTCACTTCCGTCTTGACCGGCTCGAAGCTGGGGGTAGAGACCTTCACTTCCGTTTTCACCGGCTCGAAGCTGGGGGTGGTGGTCTTCACTTCCGTCTTGACCGGCTGGAAACCGGAGGAGGGCTGCGCGGTGTAGGTCACGGAGGCGCCGGATCCGGTGACGTCCCTGAAGACCGGCGCGGAAGCGCTGCCGCTCACGGGCGCGCTGACGGTCGCGGTCTGGGAATTCTGGTTCCTTCTGATCTCAGCCAGTTCGCTCTCGCTGATGTTGCTGTATTTGGGCGGGGCGCTCTCGATCACTTCCTCGCCGAAATCGACTTCCTGGCCGACGGTCTGCCAGCTGGAGGACTGGATCCTGGAAACGGGCTGGCCGCTGTTCTGGACGGGGGCCGGCTTGGGCTGGGTGAAGGAGGGGGTCTCCTTGACTTCCGCCTTGGTCTCCACCGCTGAGACGGTCTGGGAAGGAACGCTGGCCACGGTCTTGACTTCCGTGCCGGGCACGGGCGCCCAGACGTTCTCGATCTTGTTGACCGGCTTCTGGGTCCTGGTCTCGACGGGCGTCAGCTCGATGGTCTCGCTGGTGACGGAAACGGTCTTCTGCTTCTCGACCTGGTCCTGAACGTAGGAGGCGGCGGAAAGCTTGCTGGCGGGAGGCGGCACGGCGTCGGGATTGCTCGCCTGATAAAGTTTCAGAAGCTCCGCGGAGGCCGCCTGGGCTTCCGCTTCCTTCTCATACTCCTCCTTCATGAAGGAAGTCAGCTCTTCTTTTTTCTTGGGATCCTGCATGTAGGAGTTGATCGTCTGGCGGGACTGGTTCTGGCGCCAGCTGTCCCCCGTGGAAGCCATGGAGGAGGAGGGCTGGGTCAGGGCGGTGGTCCTTTCCTCGCGCTCCTTGGCGACTTTGTCCGGATCCTCCTCGAAGAGGCTGGTTCCGCCGGAAGTCTGGGGAGTGTCGAAGGCCGAGCCGCCCGAAGTGACTTCCGGGGCGGTGACGGGCTTGCTCACGGGCTTGTTTTCGTCGAAGGGCGCCGGGCTGGCCTTGACGGCGCCGAAAGCGTCCTCGGAGCCGCTCTTGTAAGCCTTGTCCTGCTCCTGCTGGCTGCTGACGGGGCCGAGGTCGGAACTGTCGTTCACGTAGGTGACCTTGTCCTTGGGCATGCCCTGGACCGGTTCGCCCCTCAGGGCCGCCAGGCGCATCTTGGCCTTGTCGGCGCAGTCGGTGTCGGGATACTCGGAAATGAGAAGCTCGTAATGCATAATGGCGGACTTGGCGTGTCCGGAATAATCGTAGTAATAAGCCTG
>DBWD01000075.1:2995-5035 GCA_002308555.1 bacterium UBP3_UBA1247 | reverse complement strand
CACTAGGGAGGCCTTTTTTCTGTCATTCCGCGGTCCGCCGTCCTTGCCCACGCGCGCGCGGACTATTTTTGAGGCGGTTCTTCCCAATCCGTTATGTCCAGGCTGTCCTTTCTCACCCGGCAGCGCAGAAGCAGGATCTTCACGCCGGCCGCCCTGGCCCTCTGAAACGCCCCGGCGAATTCCGGGTCGGTCTCATTGTTGGGCAGGACGGTTTTGACCGCGGGCATGGCGATGACGAAGGCCAGATAGCAGGAGAAGCCCTTTTTCGCCGCGGCGGCCAGCTCCCTGAGATGCTTTGTTCCCCTGGCGGTGGGCGCGTCCGGGAAATAGCCTGCCCCCTCCTTCTCCAGGGTGCAGCCCTTGACTTCCATAAGGATCTTTTCTTTCCCGCGCTCCAGGTAAAAGTCGAAGCGGGAATCCCCGTAGGAATATTCCGGCTTGATCAAAGTCAGGTCCCGGAAACAGGAGCGGCCGCCCCGGAGCCATTCCTCCGTGACTTTGTTGGGGGCCTGGCTGTCGATGTTGACGAGCCCCAGTCCCCGCTTGCGGACCGCGACCAGATCGTAGCGGGTCTTGCGGCGGGCGCCGCCTCCGCCGCTCAGAACGACTCGCGCGCCTTCCAGCAGCAGTTCCCGGCAGCGCCCGGTGTTCTTGACATGGACCAGCTCCCGCGCGCCCTCCAGCTCGACGTAAGCCTCGAAACGGTTGGGCCGGCTCAGGAATATTCCCTCTTTCAGATCACGGTACCTCATGTCTATGATTATAGCCATTTTCCCAGCGGGCGTAAGACGCGGGCCGCCCTCCCCTTCCGGTCTTTTCACCAAACACAACGGTTTATGGTAAAATGAAAAATAATAAGTATTTTTCTCCATACGCGGAGAAAATTAACTAATACAAGGAATGCCCTATGAAAAAAATCATCTGTCTGGCTCTGCTCTTCGTCGTTTCCTCGGCCCTTTTCGCCGAGGAGATCATAACCCCGGGCACGGTGCGCGGCACCGCGCAGCGTCAGGGAATTCCTATCTACGTGGCCGATTTCCGCGGTGGCCCGGTCTCCATAGCCGAAGTGGTCAGGAAAGACCTTAACATCCACGGCGGCTTCACCGTTCCCCGCATCTCCCAGGCCGACGCCACCAAGCTCAGCAACGCCGACTACGCCCAGGGCTCCATCCATTTCCAGAACTGGCGCAACCTGGGCTGCGCCCTCATAGGCAAGGGCGAAGTCAACGGCAGCACACTTACCTTCCGCCTTTACAACACCTCCAACGGCTCGGCGGTCATGAGCAAGACCTACAGCATGGGCTCCGTCTCCCCGCGCCGTGTCGGCCACGCCGTCGCCAACGACATCGTTCAGGACGTGCTCAAGCTGAAAGGCTTCTTCCAGTCCAGACTGCTATTCGCCTCGGGCCGCGGCCGCGCCAAGAACATCGTCATGACCGACATTCTGGGCGGCGACAGAAAGACCCTCACCTCCGGCGCCGACCTCAACACCTTCCCGGACTGGTATCCCGACCATAAGAACATCCTCTACACCAGCTACCGCGACAACCGGGCGGTCATCTACAAGCTCGACCTCACCACCGGCAAGAACCAGAAGCTTCTGGCCATGCCCGGCATGAACACTTCCGGCGCCATTTCCCCGGACGGCCGCCAGCTGGCCGCCATCCTGGACAAGGACGGCTTCCCGGAACTTTACACCTACGCCCTTTCCGGCGGCGGCCACAAGCGCCTCACCAGGGGCCGCGAGAACGAGTCCTCCCCCTCCTGGTCCCCGGACAGCCGCCAGATCGTCTTTTCCAGCGACGAGGGCAAGAACCCCCAGATCTACATCATGAGCGCCTCCGGCGGAAGCAAGAAGCGCATCTGCCGCAACGTCTCCCGCTACTGCACGTCCCCCGCCTGGTCCCCTGACGGCAAGAAGATCGCCTACGTGGCCCAGATCGGCGCCAACTACGAGATCTGCGTCTGCGACCTTTCCAGCGGCAACTCCGTCAACGTGACCAACAATCCCAGCAACGACGAGTTCCCCTGCTGGGCCGC
>DBWD01000075.1:2153-2980 GCA_002308555.1 bacterium UBP3_UBA1247 | reverse complement strand
CCTCCTCCATCGTCATAATCGACAGCGAGACCGGCAAGGAAACAACCCTCGTTTCCGGCGGCGCCGACACCGCCCCGGCCCTTGAGCCATGAGCGAGATCCCCAGCATAACCGCCGTGGGCTCCGTAGCCCTGGACACCGTGACCACCCATTACGGCACGCACGAGAACTGCCTGGGCGGNNNTCGGCGGTCTATTTTTCCATCAGCGCTTCCTTCCAGGCCAAGGTGGGCTTGATCGGCGTGGCGGGCGACGATTTCCCCAAGACGCACATTGAGCTTCTGAGATCCCGGGGCATCGACCTGGACGGCCTCGAGATCGTCAAAGACGCCAAGACCTTCCGCTGGTCCGGCTCGTACATGAACGACGTGAACGCCGCGGACACCCACTGCACCATGCTCAACGTCTTCGCGACCTTCGATCCCAAGATCCCGGAGAATTACAAGAAGGCCCCCAACCTTTTCCTGGCCAACATACTCCCCTCCCTGCAGCTGAAGGTCATCGATAAAATGGACCCCGGATGCTACAAGGTCTGCGACACGATGAACTTCTACATCAACGCCGCCAGGGACGAGCTGGAGAAAGTTTTCCGCGAAGTCAACGTGATCGTGATGAACGACGGCGAGGCCAGGATGTTCACGGACTGCCAGAATCTCATCACCGCAGGCAAGACCATAATGAACAGGTTCAACCCCGAATACCTGCTTCTGAAAAAAGGCGAGCACGGCTCATTGATCTTCGGACGCGAGGGCTTCGTCAAAGCCGTCCCCGCCTTCCCCACGGAAAAAGTCGTCGACCCCACCGGCGCCGGCGATTCCTTCGCGGGCGG
>DBWD01000075.1:0-2138 GCA_002308555.1 bacterium UBP3_UBA1247 | reverse complement strand
CACCAACGAGAACGTCACGGAAGCGGTCCGCTACGGCACCGCCATGGGATCTTTCCTGGTCACCGCCTTCAGCGTGGACGCTTTCCGGGACCTGACCCTTCAGAAAATAGAAGAGCGCGTCGAGGCTCTTCGCTTCCTATCGAAATAAGCATGAACAAAAGAATTTTATTAGCCGTCGCGGACGGCAGCGAGGAGATCGAGGCCGTCACCCCCCTGGATCTGTTCAGACGCGCGGGGGCCGAAGTGGTCGTCGCCTCCCCCAAGGGCGGCCTGGTGCACCTGGCCCACGGCCTCAGGATCATGAGCGAGCGTTCCCTGGAGGAACTGACGGAGGAGGACTTCGACCTGGTGATACTGCCCGGCGGCCTTCCCGGCGCCTACAACCTCAGGGACTGCGAAGCCCTGGACGCCATATTGCGGAAGCATTTCTCCAAAAAAAGGCTTACGGGCGCCATCTGCGCGGCCCCGGCCTTCGTGCTGGCCCACAAGAAACTGATTAACGGATACGAAGCCACGGCCTACCCCGGCTGCGACGAAGGTTATTTCGAAGTGAAATGGCAGCCCGGCAAACAGGTGGTGGTGGACCGCAACCTCGTCACCGCCAACGGGCCGGGCGCGGCTTACCCCTTCGCGCTGGAGCTGGTGAAAGCCCTGATCGGAGTGGAATTCCGACAGCGTTTGTCCATCGACACGATGTACGAATAATTTTAGACTTCAACCAACGCTGATAAAATGAGCAATCTCAGATTCCAAGCCGTCCGCGCTTCCTTCAAAAAGAAACCCATTCCCGTGGAGACACCCTCCAAGATCCCCTCCCAGTATTTCGGGGAGCTGGTCTTCAACCGGGCCAACATGAAGCAGTACCTTGACAAGGAGACCTTCGAGGCCCTGGTGGAATGCATGGACAACGGGAAGCCCCTGAGCCTTGCCGTCGCCGACAAAGTGGCGGCCGGCATGAAGAAATGGGCCCTGGCGAACGGCGCCACCCACACCACCCACTGGTTCCAGCCCCTGACGGACAGCACCGCCGAGAAGCACGATTCCTTCCTGGAATACGACGGCAAAGGCGGCATGATAGAAGTTTTCGACGGCAAGGTCCTCATCCAGCAGGAGCCTGACGCCTCCAGCTTCCCCAACGGCGGCATCAGGGCGACTTTCGAAGCCCGGGGCTACACCGCCTGGGACCCCACCTCCCCTGTCTTCATCCAGGGCGACACCCTCTGCATACCCACGGTCTTCATCGCCTACACCGGCGAGGCCCTGGACTACAAGACGCCGCTTAAAAAATCCATCCGCGCCGTCACGGAGGCCGCCCTGCCCATCTGCCAGCTGTTCGATAGCAAGGCCTCGAAGGTTTTTGCCTTCCTGGGCTGGGAGCAGGAATTCTTCCTGGTGGACGAGGAGCTGTACGCCGCCAGGACCGACCTGACCTTGGCCGGCCGCACGCTCATGGGGCACGAATCCTCCAAGAGCCAGCAGCTGGAGGACCATTACCTTGGTTCGATCCCGGCCAGGGTGGTCAATTTCATGCGGGAATTGGAGATCGCGGCCTACCGCCTGGGCATTCCCCTGAAGACCAGGCACAACGAAGTCGCCCCCAACCAGTTCGAGATCGCCCCCATTTACGGCGAGATGAACCTAAGCAACGACCAGAACCAGCTGGTCATGAACCTCATGAACTCCGTGGCCAGGAAGCACGGCTTCGTGGTCCTGCTCCACGAAAAGCCCTTCGCCGGCATCAACGGCAGCGGCAAGCACTGCAACTGGTCCCTGGGGACCGACACCGGCACTCCCCTTTTCGCCCCCGGAAAGGATGCCAAGGGCAACCTGCAGTTCCTGACCTTCCTGGTGAACACCCTGATGGCTGTGAAGCGCTACAACGGCCTTTTGAAGGCTTCCGTGGCATCCAGTACCAACGCGCACCGTCTGGGGGCCAGCGAGGCTCCTCCGGCCATTATTTCGGTATTCCTGGGCCAGGCCGTGACCAACATTCTGGAAAAACTCCTGACGGTCCCCTCCGACACGCCAATAGAGATCGCCGGCAAGAAGGGAAAGCGCTTCGGCCTGGTGGAGATCCCCGAGATCCTCATAGACAACACCGACCGCAACCGGACCTCGCCCTTCGCCTTCACGGGCAA
>DBWD01000120.1:2497-2628 GCA_002308555.1 bacterium UBP3_UBA1247 | reverse complement strand
GACCTGCCGAAGGAACTGATCGCCCAAGAGCCGGCGCCAGAAAGGGACCTGAGCAGGATGCTCAGGTTCTCCCTGAAGAGCGGGCGCGTGGAGCACCTGGTCTTCCGGGACATCACGGGCCTTCTCAGGGA
>DBWD01000120.1:0-2441 GCA_002308555.1 bacterium UBP3_UBA1247 | reverse complement strand
GCTGCTTCTGACCAGCGAGGACGGCGACGGGCTCTACACCGCCACGGTCCGCCCGGGCCACTCCTGCAAGCCCGGCGTGCGCTTCGCCCACGGCGAGCTCAAGGGCGAATTCCTGGAAATACTTCCCGACGGCCAGCGCAAGGTGCGCTTCGAGGCCTCCAGCGCGGCCGTAAACGCGTTTTTGGAAAAAGAGGGGACAGTTCCCCTTCCTCCCTACATAGAGCGCCCCAAAGGCCCTTCCGAGGCCTCCGACCGCCGGCGCTACCAGACCGTCTACGCCAAGGCCGGGAGGGCCGTGGCGGCCCCCACGGCGGGCCTGCATTTCACGGAAGACATCCTGAAGACCCTGACGGAAAAGGGCGTGGAGACCCTGGAAGTGACCCTGAACGTGGGTCTGGGGACTTTCAAGCCGGTCAAGGTCCGGGACATCAGGCAGCACGAGATGCACACCGAAAGCTTCGTCTTCACCGAGGAGCAGGCCGGCCGTCTGAACGAGGCGCGCGCCAAAGGCGCCAGGATCGTCGCCGTGGGCACCACCTCCCTTAGGGTCCTGGAATCCTGCCTGGACGAGAAGGGGCTTTTCCGCTCCGGCCTGTCGGAGACGGCCATCTTCATCCATCCGCCCCTGAAGGTCCGCTCCATCGACTGCCTGCTCACGAATTTCCACCTTCCCAAGTCCACGCTGCTCATGCTGGTGGCGGCGCTTATAGGGGACGAGTGGCGGAAACTTTACGCCGAGGCGGTGGCGGAGCGCTACCGTTTCTTCTCCTACGGCGACTGCATGTTCCTGGAGGACCTGCGATGAGCCTCGACCGCACGGAACTTTTGTACGGCCGGGAGCGGACGGAAAGCTTCCGCTCGAAAAAGATCGTTCTGGCCGGATTGGGCGGCGTGGGGCTTTACGCCCTGGAGTCTTTGGCCCGGGCGGGCCTGAAGAATTTTATCCTGATCGACGGGGACAAGTTCGAGGAGTCCAACCTCAACCGCCAGCTCTACGCCCTGCCGGACACTCTGGGCCGGCCGAAAGTCCAGGTGGCCAGGGAAAGGATCCTGGCCCTTTCCCCGGACGCGGCGGTGGAGGCGAAGGAAACTTTCCTGAACGCCGGCAACGCCGCCGAGCTTCTCGCCCCGGACGCGGATTTCATCCTGGACGCGGTGGACGACGCGGAGGCCAAGGCCGCCCTGGCGGTCTACGCCCTGGAACATTCCATCCCCATAGTTTCCTCCATGGGGACCGCCCGCAGGACCGATCCCTCCAAGATCACGCTGACGAAACTGGGCAGGACGGAGGGCGACCCCCTGGCCCGGAAATTGAGGAAGCTTCTGAGGGACTATCCCCAAGCGAAGGAAATAATGGTAGTATTATCTAAGGAGGCTCCCTGCCCGGTGGAGAGCTTCCAGCCCCTGCCCAGCTCCGGCATGGTGCCGGCGGCGGCGGGAATAAACATGGCCGCTTACGTAATCAACACATTCTGCAAAAACATATGAAAAAACTTCTCTTGCTTCTCGCAGCCCTTCTCGTTCTCACCGCCTGCTTCGGCAAAAAGGCCGCCAAGCCCGGCGCCCCCGATCCCAAGTTCGCGCTTCTGAGCGCCAAGAACAAATACGCGGCGGAATTCCTCGCGGAAAAGCCCGGCGACACCGCCCCGGAGGACCTGCTCTTCGTGCGCGTCAAACCCGGCACGATCACCGTGGGCAGCCTGCGCTGCGTGAACGACGACAACTATTTCATCCTGACCCAGCCCGTGTCCAAAAAACAGCTGGCGGCCCTCGCGGGCGCCGAGGACGGGGAAGGCCCGGCCTTCTCGGTCCCCTTCGCGAAGATCGAGGAAGCCAGGAAAAAACTGGACGACAAGAACAAGGAGGCCCAGATCTTGCTTCCCACCACCAAGGAATGGGACTTCGCTTTCCTCTCCGGCAAGATCGAGGAGAACGCCCAGCCCTTCTGCTGGGAGTGGGCCGTGATGGAAGGCGACAAGTGCACCTGGCGCGGCCGCACCTGGCACATCATGGAGATGGAGGAGGCGGACGACGAGGCCAAGGACAAGAGCCTGGCCCAGGAAAACCTGGGTTTCCGCTTCGTCCTGAAAGACCAGCGCAAGAAATAAGCCGGCGTGAAAGAAAAGCAAAAAGGCAGCCTTAAAAGGCTGCCTTTTTTTCGTGCTTGGTTTCCGCGTACCGTTTTATTCCTGACTTTCAGGCGATTTGGCGAAGGCTCTCTCCACCACTTCCTGCGGGACCTTTTCCGTGAAGGCGCTGACGATGGGCACCACCGCGAAGGGGACGATGATGGAGATCATGGAGCACAGGGTGGAGGGAAGGCTCGTCAAGGCGATCAAAACCATCTGCAGGCCCAGGCCGCAGATGATGCCGGCCAATGCGCCCGCTTTGGTAGTGCCTTTCCAGTAAAGGCCCAGGAGATAGGGAGCGATGAAGGCTCC
>DBWD01000147.1:893-10265 GCA_002308555.1 bacterium UBP3_UBA1247 | reverse complement strand
AACTATTCCAAGCCCAGCATCGGGACAGCCATGGAAGTCTTCTACGCCGGGCATGTCAAAGACAAGTTCATCGTGGCCTTCTCTCCCTTCTCCTTCCAGGATTCCAGCCCCTGGATGGTCAAATACTGCACCAAGATCCTGCCCTCCCTGGAAGAGGCGGCCCAATACATCAACCAAAACTTCGCGAACAAATGAAAGGAATCGTATTAGCCGGCGGCGCCGGCACCAGACTGCGCCCACTGACCACCATAACCAGCAAGCAGCTTCTCCCCGTCTACGACAAGCCCATGGTCTACTATCCCCTGCAGACCCTTTTGGACGGCGGCATAAAGGAAATACTCTTCATCGTCGCCCCGGAAAGGGCCGCCGACTTCATGCGCCTCCTGGGCTCCGGCAAAGACTTCGGCGCGGAGTTCTCCTACAAGATCCAGGACAGGCCCGAAGGCCTCGCCCAGGCCTTCATAATCGGCTCCAACTTCATCGGCACCGACGACGTCACCATGATCTTAGGCGACAACATCTTCGTTGGCAACGTGAGCTTCCTCCACGATTCCATCAAGACCTTCAGCAAGGGCGCCCGCGTCTTCGCCAAGAAAGTTCCCGATCCCGAACGCTTCGGCGTCGTGGAATTCGACAAGGACATGCAGGCCGTCTCCATCGAGGAAAAGCCCAAAGCCCCCAAGAGCGACTACGCCGTGACCGGCCTCTACATCTACGACAATTCCGTCGTCAAGAGAGCCGCCAACCTTAAGCCCTCCGCCAGAGGCGAACTTGAGATCACAGACCTCAACAATCTCTACCTCAAGGAAAACTCCCTGGACGTCAGCATCTACGAGGGCGAATGGCTCGACACCGGCACCTTCGACTCCCTCCTGGACGCCGGCATCATGATCCGCGACCTCAAGAACAAAAAGTAAAAAACGCTCTGACGACCGTCAATAAAAAAAGCGATTTGCCAAACAGGCAAATCGCTTTTTTATTACTTGCTCCTATTCGGTCATTTTATTCGGCACTTTTTTAAACAGATTAAAAAAACAATAGCCGTGTGCAAGTTTGGTGCAAGTTTGCTGCATTTTCTTCGTAAAGTGTTCATTTGGCGTTCCAGTTGACGCTTGCTGTACCGTTCTTTAATCGCAAGCGTCATATAGAACTCCCGTTCTTCATCGCTCTTGCTGCCAGACATTATGATCAGATGATTCGTCCAGCTCAATTGTGTCACCAGTGGTGACACTTTTTCATTTCCAGAATATGTTTCATAAAACTGTTTCATTCGGTAAAGTCCGCGCCTGTTGAAACCACTAATGCCAGGAAACCTTTTCTGAATATAATCAGCTAAAGAACTAATATACCCGTCGCCGTAACCTGCGTCTTGAGATTGCTCAGATAAGAATTTACCGATCTTCCAATACATCAAGATCAATTCTTCGTTTACCTTTCGGTAAGCGTTTTCCCGGGATGTTTCAATTATTATCGCTACTTCAGAGAAAGTCTTATCCAGTTCCCTCATAGATCACATCGTTTAGAGTTAAATTTGCTACCAATGTAATGATAGATTTTCTGCATCTTACGCAACTTGCTTTCTAAAAGCAAGATTTGAAATATTTTCCATTGTTTTTGACAGCCGCTGTCGCATTTATGCGACCCGATTGTTTTTCTCATATTTCCAACACTCTTAAAAGTGTCAGCAATGCTGACACTTTTTCGTTCCCGGCATAAATCTTGTTATAAGAAAAAAAGCAACCGGTCGCAAAATGTAACCGGGTGCTTAATAAAACAGAAAACGCTTAACTTCGTTTTAAGGAATTATGACAACACGTAATCCTTTTTCACTCGTAAAAAAACAAGCAGAATATTTATTTGCGCAATTCAAGAAAAAAATTCGCAAAATGGCACGCAAATATTCAATTTCCTTGTTTATTTAATGAGTCTGGAGCCAAAGTTGTAGTCTGTCTTTGAAAATACCCAGGTAGACGTCGAAGTTCTGGTTGCGGTCGATGTCGGAGAAGAAGTCGAAGTATTCCTTCATCTTCGCCTCGTCGTAGATTGGGAGCCTGCTTCTGTCGGCGGCGATCAGCATGTCGTAGACTTCCCTGCCCTTGGGGGTGAGGTCCTTGGGGACGCCGAACTCGATGTCGGTAGGATAGCCGGGGATGCCGATGTCGCGGTAGAAGAGTTTCGTGCCGATGGCCGGCTCGGCCAGGCCCAGCTCCATCTTCAGGGGGTCGTTCTCGTAGAAGGTCATGTTGAAGATCCAGATGGCGGTGCCTTCGTTGAGGGCGGAGATGCCGCCGGCGCCGTGCTCGCGGTCGTTGAAGATGTGGAAGAGTTCGTGGGTGAGGGTGTCGCGGACGGACTCGGGGTCTTTTTCGGCCAGCAGGCCGGTGGAAAGGGAGATGTGGTCGCCCGCGGCCCAGGCGCCGCCGTCGGCTTCATGCGAGTTGACGGGGGTGTGGGCGAAGAGTTCCGCGTAGAAGCCGAGCTTGGGATGGGCTATGATGGCGGCGCAGCCTTTTATGACGGTCTCCTTGTCTTCCTCGGGGATGTTGAGGACGAGCCAGTTGCGGACGAGCTTTTCCTTTTCTTCCGGCGTGAGGGCTTTGACTTTCTTGTTCATTTCGGCCACCGTCGCGGCCTCGGTCCAAGCCTTGGCTTCCTCGGGCGTGTAGTCGCAGATCTTTTTCGCGCAGGCGTTCAAAAGCATGCCCGTTGTGATGAGCGTTAGGACGAGCAGTGTTTTTTTCATTTTCTTCCCCCTTTGTCCAGCAGTATGTTTTCGGCGATCTCCCTTATCTCAACGGGGACCGCGCGGGATTCCCTGATCTTTTTGATCATGAGTTTTTTCAATTTCGGACTGAATTTTGTCTTCTTTAGATAATCCGCGGTCTCCTTCGGGAACTTCCTCATGGCTGTGGCTATTCCCCAGGCCAAGCCCATGGCGGCGTAGTAAGCCGTCGTGTCGGCTTTGGAGATCTCTTTGAAAAACCGCCCTGCGTATTCCGGCGTGAGGAAGTGGTCCATGAGGGCGACCAGGGCGAAGCGGATCTCGAATTCTTTTTTCGAGGTCAGATACGGCTGCAGGAAGACCAGGAAGGCCTCTCTTTCGCGTCTGAGGGGCTTCAGGGCCGCGCAGGCGACGTCGCACACGGCCCAGTCGGAAACCCGCGGAATAAAGGCCCTGAGGGCCTCGAAGCGCCAGGCGTTGTCTTTTTTGGCGTAGGCGATGACCAGGCCCCGGAGGAGGGTCTCCTCGTAGGCGGCGTCCTCCCTTTCGACCAGATAGGCGTCCGGGTCTTTCAGGGCAATCTCTTTGGCCAGCTTGTGGAGTATGGGGATCCTGACGCCGAGGATATTTTTGTCGGTCTTGATGTAGGGCTTCACGAACTCCCGGTAGGCGGGGTCGCAAGCGCGGGCCAGCCTGCCGCGGACGAAGGCGAGAAGTTCTTTTTCGGCTTTCTTCACGCGATGGGGTCCTGGCAGACGTCGCGGCACATGCACAGCGGGCAGTCGGCGCCCAGCCAGATGCGCTGGTAGTGGTCGACCACCTCGTCGACGATCTCCCGCTGGTCGGTCCAGATGCCGCTCTCGAAGTTCCTGCGGTGCTCCCCTTTCATGCCCAGTCCCGCGCCGGTTATGTTGGCGGAGCCGACGTAGACCATGCGCATGTCCACTATGACGAGCTTGGAGTGGACTCTCGGGCACATGCGGCGCTCCAGATCGGTGGCGAGGATGGGGTTGCGGTCGAAGTCCTCCAGGAAGCGGGGGCCGGGCTCCTTGCCGTGGAGGAGCCTGACTTCCACGTTCTTTTCCAGGAGGTCGGCGAGCCGGGCGGGGAAGGAGACGACTTCGCTCCCCCTTTCGACGAAGGCGTCCTTAAGGTTGGAGGTGGCGAGCCAGAGGCTCGACTTGGCCGTGAAGGCGGCTCTCATGACGACGTCGTAGTGGTCGTGGTCGGAAATGTAGCACAGCATCAGTCTATGATCTCCACGTTGGCTCTGGGGATGGTCACGCTCTCCCCGGAAGCGAGCTCGGCCTTGAGAACTCTGACTTTGGCTTCCGTGGCGATGGCCACGGGCTGCTCGGGCAGTTCTTTTACGGTCGCCAGCTCCCCGAAGTAGGGCGCCCTGATTATTCTTATCCTTGTGCCGATCTGCAGTTCCTTGGCCACGGCCAGGGAGCCGCCTTGGTCTTTCGTTTCGCAGTATTCCAGAATGGGGATGATGACTTCCGGCCGGACCACGCCGGCCCTGATCTGCGTCGAGCCGTTGAAGGAGGCGCTTTCCCCTTCGTGGCGCTTCAGAAGTTCCATGGTCCTTTTGTCCATGGAGAGTTTTCCGAAGCCTTCCGTGACGATGAGCGTGAAGCCCAGGTTTTCCTGGCCGGTGATGGCGACGCCGATGTATTCCCCCAGGATGTCGTGCAGCACGCTGTGCTCGATACTTGCCACCACGATGCCTTTCACTTTGCAGAGCCTGGCCATGTCGATGGCGTCCTTTTCTATCGAGCGGCCGCCCACGATGATCTTGCCCTCGCATTTTTCCGTCAGGTTCTCCAGCGTGATGTCCTCGTCCTCGGAGACGATCATTATTTCGCCGCTGGATTCGCCGCCCAGGCCGAAGATGCCCTGGATGACGCAGGCGGTGCAGGAGACGTCCACGTCGGTCTTGGTGACCCTGGTGACCGTGCCGCTGAGGTAAGCCTGGACTTCCAGGATGGTGGCCGGCTCCCTGATGGCTACGAAGCCGTTGGTCTCAGAGATCTCCTCTATAAAGCCGTTGACCGGGGAGCGGCACTCGTTTCTGACCAGGCCGAACAGGTGGGAGGTCTCGCCCAGCAGCTGGTCCTTTTGCACGATGTCGCCCACTTGGCAAGTGAGGTGCTTCGCCATCCTGTCGTTGTCGACTTCCAAGATCTCCGCGGCCCGGACCAGCGTCAGGGGACCCTGGTGGTTAGCCATGCCCACGGTCTGGGAGTTCGTGACGATGTCGCCCACGGCAACGGTGGCGTGGCCGCCCATGGGCAGCTTGCGCGTTTTGGTGACCGCCGTTCTTGGAGCGATCAGAAGTCCCGGAGTGAACGCGTTGCCCATCAGCTCTTCTCCTCCAGGTCAAAGGCGCCTATAGACCGCGCCCAGGAGCGGTTCTTTTTTATTCTTTCCGCCGGGTCGGCGGGAAGAACCAGGGGCCGCCCTCTGGTGTCGATGACCAGGCCCACGGCGCTGAAGCGGGCCTTCCTCGCGTATTCCACGCCCGGGCCTTCCCCGGCGTCCACTTCCCTGTCAGGCCGGATGGAGAAAGTGAAGATCTTTTCCGCGGTCTCGGTGAAGCGGTAGAGCCTTCCGGGGTAAAGCTTGTAATTGGTCTCCCCTTCCGGCGTGTTGATGGTCAGCTCGGCGCAGACTTCCTTGTCCTTCAGTTGTCCCTTGAGGGAAAGGGAGGTGGCGATGGGGATCAGGCAGTCCCGGTGCAGCACTTCCAGGGCGATGTCGGGCTCCACGCTTGACAAAACGCCCAGGTGCGGCAGCATGAAGATGCTGTCCACGTCAAGTTCCGTTATGCCTTCCGGCTCGAAGGCGTCCAGCATGATGAGGGCGGTCTGGCGGCGCCTGGGGGCGTGGGAAAGCGCGCCGCCGGAGCCTATGATCAAATCCATGTCGCCGGCGTTGATGGCCGCGGCGCCCTTCTGCTCGAAGGCCTCCGCCACGCTGCGCTGCCGCACCACGCCTTTCAGTCCGCCGGCCAGCCTCATGTGGTGGGCGAAGGAAAGCCGCAGGGCTTCCCTGACGATAGCCTGCTCGATCATCAGTTCCCTTTCGGTCTGGGGAATGGTGGTGGGCCTTATCATCTTGTTCAAAGCCATGTCCCACAACTCGTTCACGCTGCTCTCGAATGGCAGCCAGCGCAGGATGTTCTCGAAGCCCGCTTCCTTCACCACGTTGCAGATGTTGTAGCTCATGCCGTAGTTGGCGGAGACCGTTCTGGTGAAGCGGTCGTGGACGGAGGAGAAGACGTCGGTGGTGGCTCCGCCGATGTCGGCGGCCAGCACGTTGATCTTCTCCTTCTTGCCCACCGCGGCGATGCACTGGCCGAAGGCGGAGGGCGTGGGCATGATGGGAACGGAGACCCAGGACATCAGTTTCTCGTAGCCCGGGGCCTGGGCCATGACGTGCTCGAGGAACAGTCTGTGGATGGCCTGGCCCGCGTCGTTCAGTTCCTCCTCTTCCATGGAGGGCCTGACGTTCTTAACTTTTATGAGATCGACTTTCTTGCCCAGCACGTCCGTGACAAGAGGCAGGGCCTCGCTGTTGCCGGCGAAGATGACGGGAACTTTGAAGAGCTCGCCGAACCTGGGCTTGGGGTCGGCCATCAGGAGCGTCTCGGCCATTTCCACCAGATGTTTTTTCGTGCCGCCCTCAGTGCCGCCGGAGAAAAGCACCATGTCGGGCCTGATGTGGCGGATGCGTTCCACCCGCTCCTGCTCAGTTCTGCCGTCGTCGTAGGTGAAGGAGTCGATGATGATGGCGCCGGCGCCCAGGGCGGCCCTTTGCGCGCTCTCGGCGGACAGCGAGGCCACCACGCCGATGACCGCCATCTGCAGTCCTCCCCCGGCGGAGCTGGTGCTCAAATAAAGGTCCGCGCCTTCGTCGGGATCGCCGCCCAGAATGATCTTGCCATTCTCGACAAGCTTTCTTCCGGTGATCTCCTGAAGTTCCGTCACGGCGTTGATGACGCCGATGGTCACGTCGTCGAAGGGCGCCTCCACGGTGGTGGGCGCTTCCCCGCGGCCCGCCAGACGGTATTCCCCTTCCGGCGTGCGGGTGATGAGGATGACCTTGGTGGTGGTGCTGCCGCAGTCCGTGGCGATGATGGCGTTTATTTTCCTCTCTTCCGCCATCAGGCTTCCTCCTCCAGATCCTGCAGCAGTTCGTTCAGCGCCTCCCGGTCGTTCAGCGTCTCGTAAAAAGGCCGGGCCTCGAAGCCCGCGGCGGCCAGGAACGGCTCCGCCCCCATGAGGATGTTGGCGTAGATGGTCGCCAGGGGCCAGTTGGCCCTCACCAGGAAGGCCGCCAGGGGGCCCAGGCCCTTCTCTTTGAGATCCCGGGCCAGACGGTATCTGAATTCGCTTTCGGCGGTGCGCATCAGGCTCAGCCTCCCAGGATCATAAGTTCTTTTATCCAGAGCGCGATGGCGTCGATGCGGTCGATGAGCCAGCTCATCCTGGTTGCGATGGTGTTGCCGAAGACCGCGCCGAAAGCGATCATCATGACGATCCTGCCGGATCTTACCGCGCCCTTGGCCACGGTGGTCTTCATCTTCAGACAGAAGACGAAGTAGATCATGACCAGGACCATGGTCACGAGATACACGAGGTTGAAAACGTTCTTCCAGGTGATGGAAACGTCTCCAAAAAGACTGATGTGCGGAACGTTCACCGGGCCGAAGGTCAGCAAAGGCTTGACCGCGCCGGCGATCTGGGGAATAGCCAGGTTGACGTTCTGCCCGAAAGCGATGCCCACGGCCACGCCCATCAGCAAGCCCAGCACCAGCTTGTTGGTCCAGGCAAATTTCTTGATATAGACCGTGAACCACAGCGCGGAGGGAATCAATCCAAGAAGCAACAGCAACTGCCAGGCGTTGCCCTGGGCGCTCTCCGCTCCCCTCAGGGCCGCGAAGCCGTCCATGACCTTGTAGACGAAGGAAGGCAGGATCTGCTTGTCGATGACCTCGAAGAGCATGTAGGCCGCGGAGGAACCGATGATGACGTGCTCCAGAGTCCTGTAAAGCTTGTTGTCGCCGAAAATGAAGGAGAGCATGCCGATGGTGCAGAAGACCGCCACCCACTCCCCGAAGACCGCCACGGACCAGGTCCCAGCCTTGGAGCGCAGGAAGAATTCTCCCAGCAGGGCGAAGATAAACAGTATCGTGAAGACCAGGGCGCCGATGTTAAGGTAGCGCTTCTCCCCCACGGAAGCGCTGGGCGCCGTCTTGTGCACCGGCAGGCCAAGTTTCTCCCTGCGGCGCTCCAGAAGCATGCCGATATTCCCCAGCGCGATCAAAAGGATAATAAGGACTCGAGCCAGCGTCAGGGCGTTCACCCTGGTGGAGCTCCCGCCGCTCTCGCTTTCCTCGGCGCCCATGTCGTCCCCCGCCAGCTCGGGATAATTTTCCTTGAGCAAGGTCAGGTACTCGCTGGCGCCGTTCATGCCGTCCAGGATGCCCACCAGCTGCCTGGTGTCGAAGTAGGGATAAAGACGCGTGCAGATCAGCGACCAACCCGCCGCCCCCACCGGGATCTCGGGATGCCGCGGGGAGAAGATGCCGATCACGTGCTCGGACTCCACGTCGCCGCTGATGGTGATTATCATGGAGGCGTTGGCCAAAGAGGTGAAGCCCTTCAGGATCGGCAGACTGTAAGCGCTGGTCCCGTAAAGATCCTGGGCCACGCAGCCCAAAAAGTCGCCTTCCAGGTTCTGCAGAATAGGCCCGATGTTCGGTCCGGAAATGCCCTTGAATCCCAGGTTGGCGTAATCCACGCCGTAGGTCAGGGAGTAATTCCCCCTGGCTATCTCCGAATTAATGACCTCCTCCGAAGCCCGCGGCGCCATGGGGTTCAGGGCCGGGCAGAAGACCACGAAGGGCTGCTTAAGGATAAGCAGATGCCTGACGATGGCCACCATCTGCGGCCTGTTCTCGCCCCGGGAACTGGGATCCCAGCTGCTCAGCAGCACTATAGGCACGTTGGGCTTCTCCGCGTGGACCTGCTCCACCGCCTTGTAGAGGCACCTGGTGGCGTTGCTGACGTAGACCGGCAGCGACCACTTCACGAAGAAGGGCACCGCCAGACAGACGATCAGGACGAGATAGATGATATTCCTGGGGATCCTCTGAAGGTCGAGCCTCATTTCGCCTCCTCCCCTTCGGAAAGATGATCCTCGATACCCAGCCAGATCCTCCAGGAGACCGCCAGCGAGGCAATGTAGACGCCGATCTGCAGAGCCCTGAAGACCGTGCCGTTCATGTCCTCACGCAAGAAACGCGCCAGCTCAGGCAGCTGCAGGTAGAAGAACCTGGTGTTCCCCAGATAGCGCGTCAAATAATTCCCAAGAGGATCGTAGCCGATCATCACGATCAGGGCCACGCTCATCATCACCACGCCCTCCAGCGACCTGATCTTGAAGGCCCTGTAAGCGGCGTAGGTAATGTAAAATCCCAAAATCGCCAGCACCGTCACCAGCAAAGGCGTGTAAATATACGAGCGGTAGAACTCCACCGCGTCGAAAGCCCCCTCGGGCCGCTCCTTCGAAAACCACCCGTAAATCACGCAGATCACGAAGACCGTCACGAAGGACACGAAGACGATGAGACTGTACTGCCA
>DBWD01000147.1:653-878 GCA_002308555.1 bacterium UBP3_UBA1247 | reverse complement strand
GATGTGCACTCTGAAAACGTTGGCCAGCGCGATGCCGTAGGCCGTGGCGCCCACCAAGATCAGGATCGGCGCGCAAAACTCGTTCACTATCTTCGTCAGCGTCAGTCCGCCGGACCAGGCCCCGCCCTCCAAAGGCGTCCCCTCGAAGAGCCACTTGGCCAGGTACAAAAGCCCGGGCAGGAATATCGACAGCCATATCAGTTTCTTCTTCATATCACTTCTGCA
>DBWD01000147.1:258-638 GCA_002308555.1 bacterium UBP3_UBA1247 | reverse complement strand
GGCCCCCAGACCGGCACCGACGCCAGGATAGACGCCGCTATGACCGTCACGATGACTATGACCTTCACCATATCCTGCCCGTACAAACTCCCGGACAGCTTCGGATCGCCGCTGATGCTGGCGCTCACCGCGAAGAACTCCTCGCCGATGATAACGTAGTCGCAGGCCGCGATGAAGAAAGGAATCTGGAAGAGCTGGCTGGTACCGGCGATCTGCATCGCCCCCACCACCTGCCCGGTCTCGGACAGCAAAAGAGACTCCAGCTCGTAATATCCAAAATAGAAACAGGCCGCCGGTCTTTCCTTCAGCATATAACCCATGCTGGCCGCCGCGAAATACACCTGCCCGCCCGGGAAGAACCGCACGTCCGTGGGATTGAA
>DBWD01000147.1:0-170 GCA_002308555.1 bacterium UBP3_UBA1247 | reverse complement strand
GCCGAAACCGTCGCGATCTTGTTCAAGATCGGCATGGAGGCGTACAGCTCCGGATGCGCCGTATCCGACACCCCCGTGCAGAACAAAGACGGCCTGCCCATCTCCGTGGCTCTGCCAACCGCCTCCTCCATCTGCGCCAATCCGGGAATAGGACGAATGTTGAAACGGTA
>DBWD01000003.1:529-2699 GCA_002308555.1 bacterium UBP3_UBA1247 | reverse complement strand
GCGGATTCCACCTCCCGCTGGGCGGAAGCGCTGCGCGAGATCAGCGGCCGCCTGGAGGAGATGCCCGCGGAGGAAGGCTTCCCGGCCTACCTGGGCAGCCGCCTGGCGGAATTCTACGAAAGGGCCGGCCGCGTCTACCAGGGCGAGGGCGAAAAGCAAAGGGAAGGCTCCATCTCCGTCATCGGCGCGGTCTCGCCCCAGGGCGGCGACTTCTCGGAGCCCGTCACCCAGAACACCAGGCGCTACATCAGGGCCTTCTGGGCCCTGGACAAGACCCTGGCCTCCGCCCGCCACTTCCCCTCCATCAACTGGAACGACAGCTACAGCGAATACGTGGCGGAAGTCCTGGACTGGTGGAAAAAGGAAGTGCCGGAACTGGACTACGCCGCCATGCGCGAGAAAGCCATGCAGATCCTGCAGGAGGAGAACAAACTCCAGCAGGTTGTCAAGCTGGTGGGCCCGGACGCCCTGCCTGACAAGCAGCGCGTGCTCCTGGAGACCGCCGACATCATCAAGCAGGCTTTCCTGCAGCAGAACGCCTTCCACTCCAACGACGTTTACTGCTCCCCCAGGAAACAGCTCATGATGATGGACGTCATACTGTATTTCTACGCCGAGGCTCTGAAGGTGGTGGAGGCGGGCACGCCCTTCACCAAGATCGCGGCTTCCGACATCGTGACGAAGATAATCCGCATGAAGACGGACTTCGGCAACGAGGAGGCGGAGAAGCTTTCCGGCCTGAAGGAAGAAATACGCAAGGAACTGAAAATATTAACGGAGATCTAAAAAAAGAGCCGGCGCCTTCGCGCCGGCCCGTCCTTTGACTTATCGGCCTACCGAACAAACCTTGATTTTTCAAAGGACGTGATTATTGTATAAAAGAAGCGCGCAGATGTCTGCCCGGAAAAGCGGAAAGAATCTGAGGGTAAAAAAGAGACAAAGATCAGCCCAAGAGGAAAAATAATGAGCGAGAAAACAGCCAGGAAAAGAAAAGAGCCCAACAGGGAACCCGAGAAAAAAGGCGCTCCCGTGGATCTTGAGCAGTACGGCATCTACGAGTGGAAAGGCAGGAAGTACGAGAGCATTTCCTATGTTTTCGCTCTGGTCTACAACGTCACCATGAAGGAAGTGAACCAGTATCTTGCCAAATACGGTTTGAACGCCACCAAGTACGACATGCTTTTCGCCCTCAAAAACCAGAACGGCGGCAAAGGTCTTTCCCAGGTCAGGCTCGCCACCCACCTTATCGTCACTCCCGGCAACATCACCAAGATGCTGGACAGCCTCGCCAACGCGGGCTACGTCACCAGAGTAGTGAACCCCACCAGCCGCCGCGAGAACATCATCAAGATAACTCCCAAGGGTCTCGATTTCATCGAGGAAGTCTGGCCCGGCTACGACAAGCTTATTTTCGACATCTTCAAGCATCTGCCCGAGGAATACCACGACCTTATGGGCGTGGCCTTGAAGCAATGGCTTAACAATCTTCTGGACCGCAAATGATGGGCGAATCATCCGAAATGTACCTGGAGACCATATTGGTCCTGCAGCGCCGCTCCCAGGAAGGCGTGCACGCCGTGGACGTTGCCAAGGCCATGGGCTATTCCAAGCCCAGCGTGAGCTGCGCTCTCCACCGCCTGAAAGACAAAGGCCTCATTGACATCGACGGCTTCGACCACATCATCCTTCTGCCGGAAGGCCTGAAGATCGCCGAGGAGATCTACGAGCGCCACGAGATCCTGACCGACGTTTTCATCGAGCTGGGCGTGGCCCCGGAGATCGCGGCCAAAGACGCCTGCCGCATCGAGCACGTGGTCAGCAGGGAAACCTTCGAGGCCCTGAAAAAAAGGCTGAAAACGAAAAAACGCTAAAGCGGCCCCCAACCTGTGACCGCCCTTCCCCAAAAACTTTTCCTCTCGGCTCTCCCAGCGCTGCTTCTGGCCGCCTGCCTCACCGTCCCCATCCCCAGGGAAGAAACGCGCGTTCCCGTCAGGGAAATGCTCAGGCAGAAGCTCTGCGTTGACCTCCGCTACTGGACCTCCGACGCCATCGTCTCAAACGAGTCCGTAACTTTCACCGTCAAATCTCTGGACGAGGAGATCGCGGACGCCCTGAACAAACTCAGGCCTGGCTCCGTCATCCTTTTCGCGGAAAGCTGCCAGGACGGTCC
>DBWD01000003.1:0-446 GCA_002308555.1 bacterium UBP3_UBA1247 | reverse complement strand
ACCTTCGGCCCGCATTTCCCCTCCGCCGCGGCCCTGGGAGGAATGGACGAAGCCTACATAGAGAACATGGCGGGCGAGCTGGCCGACCTTACCCTGGCCTCCGGCTTCGACCTTGATTTCGCCCCGGTCTGCGACATCGACAGCAATCCCAAGAACCCTGTCATAAACACCCGTTCCTTTGGGCACGACGTCCAAACAGTCAGCAAAGGCGCGCAAGCCTTCATCAGATCTTTCCGAAAGCACGGCCTGCTGTCCTGCGCCAAGCATTTCCCCGGCCACGGCGACACCGCGGTGGATTCCCACACCGGCCTTCCCAGAGTGGAAAAAAACCTGGACGATCTAAAAAAACTTGAGCTCATTCCTGTCAAAGCCGCCATAGAGGAAGGCGTGGACTGCGTGATGACTTCGCACATCCAGTTCCCCAACATAGAGACGAACACCCTGAC
>DBWD01000047.1 GCA_002308555.1 bacterium UBP3_UBA1247 | reverse complement strand
ATCCAGACGCCGGAGTTGCCGGAGTTGAAATCGTCAGCGTCATTCTTCGTCACGGTAAGGCATTTGGTATCCATGACGTCGCTTTCAATTCTGTAAGCGAAGTTCGTCTGGTATTTGGGTTGGTAAATTGTCGCCGTTTCGCACTGCGGCAGAAAATCGCCGGTGCTGTAGCCCTGGAAATCTTCCGTAAAGAAAACGGTGGGATCCGCGTAGGATGAAACTGCCGCGAAGACCAGCGCGCCCAGAAGAAAAACGATACCTTTTTTCATAAGAGACCTCGTGTTGGGTTTAATTCTAATCATCAACAATATATTATAGCAAATTTCCCGGCCGCGGAATTTGGTAAAATGTTTTTCATGGAACGCGTAGATCACATGCTAACGGCCATCGAGGAAGCGAAAGCCGCCTCCGCCGCGGGGGAAGTCCCCGTGGGCTGCGTCATAACGGACGCGAACGGCCAAACGATAGCCCGGGCCCACAACCTGACCGAAAAAGGGGACGACGCCACCCTGCACGCGGAGCTCATCGCCATCAGGGAAGCCCAGAAAAAACTCGGCCGCCGCCTGACGGGCTGCTCGCTCTACGTGACCCTGGAACCCTGCCCCATGTGCGCCGGCGCCATCCTGCTGTCCCGGATCTCCCGCGTCGTTTTCGGCGCCCGGGACTGGGACAGGGGAGCCCTTCTCAGCAACGCCAACCTTGCCCACACCTACCCCGGCGCCTCGTTGGAAGTCATCGAGGGCATCCGCGGGGAGGAATGCGAATCCCTCCTGAAAGAATTTTTCGCCGAGCGCAGGTCGGAAAAGAACTGAACGACCATCCGCCGCGCCCGCTCTTTCGCCCCGCCTCCCCGTCCGGCCGGGGCTTTTTCTTCCGGAAGCCGATATAGACACGAATTGAACAAGTTTTCCTTGGGTTATGCACCTGATACTCACACTGCTCAAATTGTGGATAACTTGTGGATATCTGTTAGTAAGCCTCCAAAAAGGCTAAATTTAGCCTGTTGAAATGTGGATAAAACCTGGCCATACCTGTTGATAAGCCTTGATTTGGGGGTTGCTTTATGCTAGCATATCAATTGATATTTTAATTGTGAGAAATTGTCTTTTGACTAAGGATATTATGAGATCAAATCAGAACGACAGCAGAACCCTCGGACGGCGCTTAGGCTTGTCAGCCCTTGCGGCCGCCTTCCTGTGCGCGGCCTCCTTGAGCCTTTGGGGCGCCGAGGGTACGACAGTTATTTCCCGCATCGACATCACGGGAAACCGCAGGGTGAGCGAGCAGGTCATCAGAGACCTTATTAGCACTCACCCCAACGAGATCTACAGCGAGGAAAAAGCCTCCGCCGACACTGAGCGCCTCATGAGCTCGGGTGATTTCGAGAGCGCTTCCAGCTACGTCAGCGAAGCGGCGGGGGAATGCGTGCTGACCTATACCGTCAAAGAGCGTCCGATACTGGACAAGCTTGAGTTCACCGGCAACGAGAACATCAAGGAGAAAGACCTTTTAAGCAAGACCCAGCTGGCGATCGGCGAGCCGGTCAGCCTGGAGAAGCTGGAAAACTCCGTGGAGGAGATCCGCAAATTTTACGCCGACAAGGGCTACGGCATGGCGGATGTCACTTATACCATGGAAGATACCGCTGACGGCACCCACGCCGCGGTGACCATTCTGGTCTCCGAGGGCGAAGAGTCCTACGTCAGGGAAGTCAACATTACCGGCAACACGCTCATCAGCAGCACGAAGATCAAGTTTTTGATCGGGACGAAATCCCGCTTCTGGTTCATGTTCGGCACTTACCAGGAAGACCAGGTCAGGGACGACATCTGGAAGATCACGGAAATGTACCAGGAGATCGGCTATCCCGAGGCCCAGGTGGATTACGAGATCCATCCCACCGAGAAAGGCGACGGGCTGGTCCTCGACATAACCATCGACGAGGGGCGCCCCTATTTCGTCAACGGCATCACCGTGCGCCAGGGCAAGCTGACCGGCATGTACGCCACCAACATCATCTCCATGATCGAGGTGCACCGGGACGAGCCCTACACGCCCCAGGCCGTCGAGCGCGACACCGAGAACCTTAGGAATTACTTCCGCTCGCTGGGCTACGCGGACGCGGTCTGCGCCTCCAAGGTCCTGCTGGCGGAGGACCAGCCCGACGAGGGCGCGGTGCGCGTGGACATCTTCTACGAGATGGACGAATCCTCGCTCTTCGACATCGGCCTCGTTTACATTTCCGGCAACGAGAGGACCAAGGACGTGGTCATCCGCCGCGAGCTTTCCTTCTTCCCGGGCGACCGCTACAACTACTACCGCATCGACACCAGCAAGCAGAGGCTGATGAACATGGATTACTTCGAGAAAGTGGACATCGTGGAGGCTCCCAATCCCCAGGACCACAGCAAGAAGGACATCTATGTGGACGTGAAGGAAAAGCTGACCGGCCAGGTGGGCATCGGCGTGGGCTTCTCCTCGGTGGACTACCTCTTCGGCACGATCACCATCACGCAGCCCAACTTCGACTGGAAGAATTACAAGAACTTCTTCACCGGCGGCGGCCAGCATTTTCGCATCAAGGGCGAGTTCGGCATTCACCGCCAGGACGTCATCCTAAGCTTCACCGAGCCTTACTTCCTGCATGAGCAGCTGAAGGGAAGGAAAGTCGCTGCCGGCTTCGACGTCTACTGGAAGAACAACAACGCCCTGGGCCCCGACCTCAGGATCATGAGGATCGGCGGCGACCTCAGGGCCGCGACTCCCGTTAGCATGGCCTGGATCCCGACCGTCGGCAAATACCTCGGCGTCATCAAGGTCGAGGGCGCGCTGGCCGGCGAATACATCAGGGTCGGCGTCGACAAGTCGCTTGATTACGGCGACACCATCGTGGGCGAGGACACCGCCTGGATCAAGCGCCGCCACGTCAACAGACACAACGGCCGCGTCCAGAAACGCATGGTCCCGCTGGAATACGAGCGCTACGACAAGTATCTGAAGAAAGAGAAAGGCAGCTACGCCGTGCTCGCTCCGACCATTACTCTTACAAGGGACACCAGAGACGCCCTGTTCCTCCCGACTTCCGGCGCTCTTACCATCCTGAAGGGCAGAGTCGGCGTCGGCTCCACCATCTACGGCCTGGTCGAGGCTTCGCACTCCCAGTACTTCAAGCTCTTCGAGCTGTTCGAGAGGAAGCCCAACTACCTCTTCAGCGGCTCCCACGTTCTCTTGCTGCGCGGGTCCATCGGCTTCGCCTCCCGCAACACGCCGATCTTCGACCG
>DBWD01000110.1:2398-2538 GCA_002308555.1 bacterium UBP3_UBA1247 | reverse complement strand
AGGAAGCCGCCGTAGCTGCCGCCCCAGACGCCGATCCTTTCCTTGTCAATGTAGGGAAGCGTCCTGAGGTATTCCGCGCAGGATACCAGCTCGCCGGTGTCCACGATGCCCAGCGACTTGTAGTAGCCCTGGGCGAACTT
>DBWD01000110.1:0-2305 GCA_002308555.1 bacterium UBP3_UBA1247 | reverse complement strand
CGCAGCACGGCGGGATATTTTTTCTTGGGATCGAAATCTTTTGGAAGCGTCAGCGTGCCGCAGATCTCCAGCCCGTCCTCTTTGTTCTTGTAGGAGAACTCCTCGACCTTGGCCCTGGGCCACTTCTTGAGAAGCGGCGAAGCGCAGTCCAGGACTTCCTTGAAACCTCCCGAGGGAGCGCCCGCGAGCAGCTGCGGCGGAAGCATGATGGAGCTGGCCAGCACCGCCAGGCGTCTGCCGTCCTTGGAAGATGTGAAATTCTCCCAGCAGCGGTCGGAGCATTTGACCCGCTTTTCCGGGGCGGAGGGATCTTTCTTGAAATACAGAAAAGCCTTGCGGGGGTCGGGATGGAGCGCGGAGAAGACTACTCTCCCCTCCCCGCTCACGAAGAAGCGGACTATGTCGTAGCCGCCTCCGGTGATCCGTTTGGGAACTTTCGAGCCTTTTTTCAAGGCGTAGAGCTGGAGCCAGCCGTCCCGGTAGCTCAGGAAGTAAACGTTCCCGGCTTTGTCGCAGGAAATGGGCGACCATTCGATCCAGGGTTCCAGGTAGTCGCTGAAACGCGTCTTCGTCCTGAAGTTTTTGGCGCGCTCCGCCTCGCAGAGCCTGTAGCTCCGGTAGTCGTCCAGCACGTAGGCGAAGAAGAAGGAGGCGGAATCCTTGGACCAGCAGGCGGCGTGCGGCCTGACCGTCACGCCCTTGGCGCATTCCTCGGGAGAAAGATCCGGCAGGACCGCGTAGGTCAGTTCCCTGGCCTCGCTGTCCAGGTCCAGGAAGCCCAGGCGGTAGAGGGAAAGCGGCTTCCCCACGTTGTTGCGCCTGAGATTGTTTATCTTCACCCCGTTCTTCGAGGTGTAGTCCGGCATCCTGATGTCCTCGTAGGAGGAAGTGTCCTCCACCAAAACGGCGGCGGTCTTGCCGTCCGGGGAAACCCAGTAGGAGCAGACCGCGGTGTGGGGCTTGGAAAGGAAAGTCAGCTGCCTGACCGTGCCGTGGTCAAGCTCGTAGGAAAAAAGATTCCCGGCGTTCAGAAAGAAGGCTTCCGGGCGCTTTTCCGGGACCTCCAGGGAGTACTTGCCCCGGCTGGTCATGGTAAGGCGCTCCACGTTGCCCTCCAGGTCGCAGATGAAAAGGTCGCCGCGGCAGAGGAAGACGATGTCGTAGGTCTCCCCCACCCAGGCGAACTCGCTGACGCCGGTGTACATTACCTCGGCGTAGGCCACGTCCTCCTTGTCCCGGGCGTCGTCCTCCCGGGGAAGCTCCTTGATCTTGGCGGCGTCCGTCAGTTTTCTAAGCGCGCCATCCTCAGTCCTAACGTACACGTCCCTCACGGCCTCGCCTTTTTCGTTCCAAAGGAAGGCCAGGGCTTTCCCGTCGGCGGAGAAAGTCAGTGAGGAGGGCTCCTGACCGTAAGTCAGTGGCCTGGTGTAAAGTTCCCTTAAAGTGGGGCCCTCGGGGGCGCGGCGCAGAAAAGTCTTCATGTATGTCTCTCGCTATGATTATAAAGTCGTTCTATTCTCTTTATTATAACAAAATCGGGGTTCCGGCGTCCCGGGGGCTCTCCCGCGATTGAGTTGCAATTTTCGGCCGAATTTTATATCATTTCACGAATTTCGGGGATTTTTTCCCTAAACAAGTGTAAGGAGGAAGAAACACATATGCTGCAAGGTCGTCAGGACATCAAAAAAGTTTTGATCATCGGTTCCGGCCCCATCATCATAGGCCAAGCCTGCGAGTTCGACTATTCGGGAACCCAAGCCTGCAAAGCCCTTAGATCCCTCGGTTATGAGATCGTCTTGGTAAACTCCAACCCCGCCACCATCATGACCGACCCCAACATGGCGGACCACACCTACATCGAGCCGCTGAACGTCGAAAGCTTGGAAAAGATCATCGCCAAGGAACGTCCCGACGCCCTGCTGCCCAATCTGGGAGGCCAGATGGCCCTGAACCTTTCCGCCGACCTGGCCGAGAAAGGCATCCTGGCGAAATACAACGTGCAGATCATCGGCGTGAAGCTTGACGCCATCAAGAAAGGCGAAGACCGCCAGACCTTCAAGGACACCATGGAAAGCATCGGCGTGGAATGCGCCCGAAGCGCCATCGCCAGAAGCTACGAGGAAGCCGAAAAAGTCCTGGAGACCATCAAGCTTCCCGTGGTCATCCGCCCGGCCTACACCATGGGCGGCACCGGCGGCGGCCTCTGCTACAACATGGAAGAGTTCCAGACCATCGCCAACCGCGGCCTGAACGAGAGCCTGGTCCACGAGATCCTTATTGAGGAATGCCTGGCCGGCTGGGAAGA
>DBWD01000034.1:6375-7056 GCA_002308555.1 bacterium UBP3_UBA1247 | reverse complement strand
GAGGAGATCTTCGTCAACATCGCCAATTACGCCTACCCGGGCAAAGCCGGCGCGGCCACCATCAACATAAAAGCGGACGCCCACAAGGCCACCATCTGTTTCGCGGACAGCGGAATCGCCTACGACCCGCTGCAGAAAGAAGACCCCAACATCGAGCAGGCGGCGGAAGACCGCCCCATCGGCGGCCTGGGGATCTTCCTGGTAAAAGAGATGTCGGACGAGGTGCTCTACGAGCGCCGCGACGACATGAACATCCTGACCATCGTCAAGAAATACTGACCGGTCCCGGGGTTTTAAATTGCCCCCTGTTTTTGCAAGCCGCTTGTAATTTTCGACCCCTATTTGGAAAACAAGTGGCAGCTGGTCACTCCACTTCCCGGAATTCGCCCTTGCCGTGGGAGGCCACTCTCTTCAGGAAAGCGCAGCCCCTCTCCGCTTTTTCCCTTCTCTTCACGCTGCCGTCCCGGGCCGGCCGGTAGGCGATGGTGTTTATCTGGGTGGCCTTTTCCCTTCTGCTGGCGTCTATCAGGGCCATGATCCTTCTTTCGTGGACGACCTCGTCCTCCCCCTGCAGGTACGGCGGGTCGTCGCTTATCAGCACCACCGCGTCGGGCTTCAGGGAGAGCGCGAACTCTAGGGCCTTCACGGGGGTGCTGCCGCTGGTGTCGGGGTCGTTGCCGC
>DBWD01000034.1:5458-6315 GCA_002308555.1 bacterium UBP3_UBA1247 | reverse complement strand
GTCCGGAAGGGGAACTTCCCGTCCGTGAAAAGCACCACGTTGAAGAGCGTGTCCGGGTGGAACAGTTCCACGGTCTTCTCCGCCTCCTTCCTGACCGCCTCGAAAACCCCCTTCTGCACGATGGAGGAGGAGGAGTCCACCAGGATAACGATCGACCGCGCGGCGATCTTTTGTCCCAGGAACTCTATCTCCCCCCAGCCGTCGCCGCCCTTGGGGGCCTTGCCCAGCCCGCCGTCCCCCAGGGAGAAGGAAAGGCTGTCGCCCATAGTCGGTCCTTCCCGGTCGTTGGCAGGGGAAGGCTTCGCCAGTTCCGGCTCCGGAAGCCGCAGCGCCCCTGTGTCGCACTTGGCGGCTATTTTGAGATTTTTCGCCATGCTCCGCCCGTAGGAGGCCGCCTTCTTGCACTGCAGCCTGTGCTTCAGTTCCCGGGCCTTCAGTTTCGGGCCCGCCGCGGCCGCCGTGAAGAGCGGTTTGGGCGGCTTCACCGCCTTGTAGACAACTATGCCTCCCGCCACGAGGAAGAGGGCCAGGTGAAGCCCTACGCTCACGATAAGGCTGCCATAGCGGGAAAAGTCAATCCTCATCCCCATCCTGGCAGCTGAAGGTGACGTTGGTGAGCCCCGCCCGGTGGCAGGCGTCCAGCGCGAGGGCGACCCTTTCGTGGGGCGCCTCGTCCGCGGCGGAAACGGAGACCAGGGCCGGGACCTTCGCGCCCCGGGAGGCCGCCTGGAAACGCAGGAGCGTTTCCGCCAGCTCGTCCAGTTCCCGGCTTTTGGCGGCCACGAAGGTCCGCCCGTTGATGGCGATGGCACCCTCCCCGTCGATCTCCAGGACCTGCTCGTCCGGCATGACGACCG
>DBWD01000034.1:4475-5365 GCA_002308555.1 bacterium UBP3_UBA1247 | reverse complement strand
AGAAAGGTGCAGTCTATCATGGAGGAGATGGGGAAGCTGACCTTGGCGGAACTCTTGGCTTTGCTTTTCATCAATTCTCCTCGTATACGGAAAAAATGATCTTGGGAAGCCCCGCTTCCGCGCAGAGCTTCACGAACCGTTTGGTGGTCCGGCTTTTCGCCCGCCGGTCGATCCTGAGGAGCACCGTGCCTTTGGGCGTGGCCCTGGCGAAAGCCTCCATTTCCTTTTTGGCATCCTCCGGAGCGCTCTTCCTGCCGTTGATGAGGCAGGTCTCGTCGCTCAGTATGGTCAGGGCGCAGAAGCCCTCCTCGCCCTCCCTTTTGCCGAAGTTTCTGACTTCCGGAAGCTCCAGTTCCTCCGGCGTGGAAAGATTCTGCATGGTGGCGCTGCACATGAAAAAAATGAGCAGCAGGAAGACCATGTCGATCATGGGCGCCATGTCAAGCTCACACTCCGCTTTCCTTGTCCTTGCCAGCCGCATTTCTCCTCCTTTTCGGTTTCTCTTTCTCTTCTTCCTTCAGCCCCAGCCGGCGGGCGGCCTTTTCCCTGGCCTGGCCCGCCCCCTCGTAAATGTCCAGAAGTTCCGTCGCCTTGGCCAACAGCTCCCGCTCCCGGATGTCGAAGCGGCTCTTCAGGACGAAATAGAAGACCATGGCCGGGATGCCGACGATAAGCCCCGCGGCGGTGGTCAGCAGCGCCTCGCCGATGTCCCCTGCCAGCAGCTCCGGCTTGCCCATGCCGCCCAATCCGATCTTGGAAAAGGCTTTGATCATGCCGGAGACCGTGCCCAGAAGACCCAGCATGGGCGAGAGGGCCGCGACGGTGGAAAGCAGGTTGAACCAGAACTGCGTCCTTATGCTTTTGTATTCCCACCTTTCCAAAACGGCCTC
>DBWD01000034.1:4307-4456 GCA_002308555.1 bacterium UBP3_UBA1247 | reverse complement strand
TCCTTTTCCAGGGGATACTTCAGTTTCTCCAGCCCCGGGGCCATCACCTCCGCCAGCGCGCTCTTCTGGTTTTCCAACAGCGCCGCCGCCGCGCCCAGGTCCCGGGCGAAAAGCGCGGCCTCCAATCTCTCGAGAAGCGCCCTGGGGAC
>DBWD01000034.1:2203-4231 GCA_002308555.1 bacterium UBP3_UBA1247 | reverse complement strand
CCGGTCTTGAAAAGACCGAGGGCGGTGGTGCCAAGCGACTCTTCCTCGGCCAGAACGGAAAAGGAAAACACGAAAGACAGGACAAGCAAGATCTTTTTCACGGCAGCAACTCCTCGGTGTAAGCGTTCAGCAGATTCGTTTTGGTATAGCGGCCTCTCATGCCCAGCCACTTGAGCGCCAGGGCCCGCTGGCGGCGGAACTCCGCCTCCCGGTATTCGTTCGTCAGGATGCCCGCCAGCCGCTCCGCCAGGCCCCGGTCGTTCTCCCGCAGGGCGCAGACGCCCGCCAGAAGCAGGCAGTCGGCCCCCTCCTTCCTCCGCGAGGGAAAAAACATAGGCGGCGGCAGAAGGTGGAACAGGGCGTTTTTCAGATCGCCCGCCTCGTACTCTAGCCGGCCCATGTAATAGTGCCAGAGCGCCGCCCCTTCCTCATCCTCCTTGCGCCAGTCAATTTTATCCAGGACCGCCCGGGCCTTCCCGCGGTCGCCGGTCTTCCAGTGGCAGATCCCCAGGAAGACGGCCGCCTTGTCTTTTTCCGGGCAGAGGGAAAAATATTTTTTCGCCTCCCGGTAGAGCCCGCAGTTGAACAGAAGCTTCCCGTAGGCGAAAGACGGCGCCTCCCCGGCCCCCGGCCAGTTGGTCTGCCAGGAGTAGACGTCCCACAGCTCTTTTCCCCTGGCCAGGGCCCGCTTCCTCGCGGGCCCCCGGCGGTAGGTCTTCTCCGCCAGCTCCCGCAGTTCCACGGGATCGCTCAGCCTCAGCCTGCCGACCTGCTCCTTTTTGGCGCGGCACTTCATTAGCGAGCCGTCCTTGGCGTACCTTTCGTAAACGATCGATTCCCGGTCGTATTCCAAAAGGCGCCCGCTGAAAGTCTGCCCGGACTGCAAGGTGAGCCGCACGGGCAGAAGGACGGACAAAAACAGCAAATACGGTCTTCTCACAAACACCCCCTTTCCCGGGCTTCTTTTTCCACGGCGGCCCGATCGTCGGCCAAACCCAGGGCTTCCAGGCAGGCGAGGCTTTTTTTGTAAGCCCGCCTCACCGCCTCTTTCTCCCCCTGGTACATGACGTATATCCTCTGGTAATAGCTCAGGGCTTCGGCGTATTTTTTCTCGGCCAGATAACAGTCTCCCGCCTCCGAGAGCAGGGCCGCCTTTTTACCCGGGGGCAGGCCCTTCTGGCCCAGCAGCCCCAGGAATTTCTCCAGCGCTTCCTTCGTTTTCCCTTGCTTTTTCAGGCTCAGCGCCTCTATTTCGCCTTTTTTGTAAAGGTCTTCCAAACTCGCGAAGGCCGCCTCGCCCTCCGACAGAAAAAGCGCCGCCTCCCGGAATTCGTTTTTCTCCAAGCTGCTTTCCGCCAGCAGAAGCCAGCCCGCGGCCGCGGCCGGATCATCGGGAAACTCCTCCGTCAGCCGCCGCGCCAAAGCCTCCGCCTCCCCCGCCCGCTTTCTCCCCGCCGAGGAGAGCCGGCGCTTCAGGGCCTCCGGCCCCAGGGTTTCGGGCCGCAGGCGCGCCAGGCCCTCGTCGTCCCCGAGGAAGCAGCAGGCCTTGGAATATACGCCGGTCCGGCCTTTTCCGAGCTCGAGAAGCGCCTCCTCTTTCAGCTCCTTCCGGAAGCCCTCCGGATCGCCGGACAGTTTCATCCCAGCTTCCAGGGCGCGCAGCGCCTCGCTTTCCCTCCGGTCGTCCCTGGTCTTCAGCCAGAGTTTCCGGGCCGCCGTCCGCGCTTTTTCCTTTTCCCCCAAGATCCCGCAGGCCTCCAGATAAACCCCCAGGGCCTCCCCGCGGAAGCCCGGGGCGCCCTCCAGCAGAAGGTAAGGCTCCAGCAGTTCCGTGACCAGCCTGGGCCTTCCCAGGACCTTGTAGATCTCCGCGGATTTCAAAAGCGCGTAGCAGGCCGGGGCGTCCGGCGTCCCGCCCTCCCCGGGAAAATTGTCCCCGTAGGCCGCCAGCGCCTCCACCAGCGCCCCCAGGGCGCCCAGGGCGTCGCCCAGCGTGTTTCTCACCTCCCCGGCGTTGTCGTACCCGGG
>DBWD01000034.1:0-2123 GCA_002308555.1 bacterium UBP3_UBA1247 | reverse complement strand
ACGCCAGCCGGAAGTCCACGTCCGCCGCGTGGGAGCTTTCGGGATGCTCCCGCCTGAAAAGCTCGAAGTCCGCCCGGGCCTCCTCGTCCAGGCCCTGGTAGTAGGCCAGCATGCCTTTCCAGTAAAGCGCTTCCCCGGCCAGCTTGTGGCCGCCGCCGAACTCTTCCAGCCAAGCCTTCGCCTCCTCCCGCGCCTCGCTTTCCTTCCCGGAAAAGGCCAGGGCGCAGAAGGCGTACAGCTTCGCCTCCGCCCGAAGGGGAGACTCGGGGTATTTTTCCGCGACGGTCAGATATTTTTCCCGGGCCCGCAAATGCTCCCCCGCCTTCATGGCCCCTTGGGCCGGCAAAAGCGCCAGGGCTTCCTTTTCCTCCGGCCGCAAATTTTCCGCCAGAAGTTCCTCCACGCGGCCGTCCAGACGGTCCAGATACCCGCCCTGCAGGCAGGCGTAGCATTCCAGCTTGAGCAGACCCGTCTTCACGAAATCGTTGGTGGAGATCCTTCTCCCTTCCTCGCAGTAAAGGACGCACTCCGGATAATAGAAAGCGTCGTAGCAGGCCCGGGCCAGCCGGGCCAAGCGCGCTTCCCCGCAGGAATCCTTGTCCGCCAGACGGTAGGCGGACAGCGCGCCCCGGAAATCGTTGGACATGTACATTACGTCCCCCAGCCGCAGCGCCAGGTAATTTCTCAGGGAGGCGAATTTTTCCTTTTTGTCCAGGAGAAGCCCCGCCCTCAGCCAGACCAGCGCCTCCCCGGCCCGGCCCGTTTCCGCCAGACACCAGGAAAGATGCGGCGCCGCCAAGCCCTTCAGTGTCTTGAGGTCCCTTATTTCTTCCCAATAGGGCAGGGCCTCCCCGTATCTCCCCGCCTTCGTCAGAGCCAGCGCCAGATTGGCCTTGAGCTGCCCCGGCTCCCCGGGATCCTCCGCCAGCAGTTCCCGGAAAATGTCCGCGGCGCTCAGGAAATGTCCCAGCTCCATTTCCGCCAGACCGTTCCCATAACGGGCGTTTTTTATTTCCGAAAAATCCGGATGCTCCTTTATAACTCTGGAAAAAAGCTCCGCCGCCTCCTCGAAGCGCCCGAGCTTGTAAGCCGCCACCGCCCCGAAATACTTGATCCGGGGAAAATAGTTCGTCATCTCATCCTCTTCCCCGTAGCGCTCCAGAAAAGTCCGGGCCGCCAAAAACGCGTTGGTGGCCTCTCCTCTTTTCAGGGAAAGATAAGCGAAGCGGAAAAGCCCCGCGGAATCCAGCTCGCCCAAATCAGCCGCGAACGCCCCGAAAACCAAAAACAGCGCGAGGAAAAAAAGCGCCAGCCTATTCCGGGCTGACCGGAAGATCGGGGGGCGCAGAATACGCGGCCGCCGAAGCGCGAGCTTCGGCGGTCTCCTTTTTTTCGTTCTCGTCAGACCGTCCGCGAATTTCATCGTTTTCCTTTTTTGAAAATATGGGGCAAATTCGCCTCATATATATAACGGTCAAAAAAGCGAAAAAATTGCGTCCGGCCTACCCGGCCGTTCTACCGGATCACTTCGGCGGACCTATGGTAAAGGAAAGCGAATAGCTTTTGGAGGTGTCGATTATGTCCCGCGAAATAGGCGGCGGGCCGCAGCTTGCGCCTCCCAGGCCCCTGGTCTCGGCGTAGATCCCGAACTCAGTTTTGGAGGAGGGCGGTAATTCCGGCGGATGAGTGTATTCTATCAGTTCCAAGGGCGAATAAGGGTTGACGCAGATCGCGAAGGGCTTGCCTAAAGAAGCGAAGTAAAGCACGCCGCTTTCCGTCATGAAGGTGATCTCCCGGACGTCCTCTCTGTTGCCACTATCCTGGTTGCGGGCGTAAGGGACGTAAAAATCTCCGACCCTCATCGAATAGCGACCCAAAAAGGCGCCGGACTTCCTGTCGCGGTAGTTCTCATAAGGCCCCGCACCGTAATATTCCAACATAGTATACTTGGTGCCAAACACGAAATGATAGCCGATCCTGGCGAGCTCGATTTTCGTTCCGGAAGGCTTGATCTCGCTTTCGCAAACAAGCTTTCCGTCTTCCCTGATCGTCCATTTGGTAGTGACCTCGAAGGCAATGTCGTTTAAAGCTTCGCCGCAATATACAAGCTCGGCCTTCACGCC
>DBWD01000053.1 GCA_002308555.1 bacterium UBP3_UBA1247 | reverse complement strand
CCGAAGTTGCCCAGGAAGACCACCAGCGCCTCTACTCCGTTCGCGGTGAGGTCAACGAGAGCCTTCATGGCGTCCAGCTCGTTTTCCACCACCACCGGGCACTCGTGGACGTAGCCGAATTTTTCCGAATACGCTTCGACTACTTTTTTCCTCCTGTTCTCGGAAAGGCTCTTGGGAAAGCAGTCCCTGGAAACGGCCACGATGCCTAATTTCACGTCGGGCAGATTGTCAAAAAGATTCCGCATGTTTTTTCCTTGTGAAAAAATAAAGGAGCCGGTTGGGCCGGCTCCTTCAGGTTTAATGTTCTTACTGCTGCCTGGAGAGGAAGCGGAAGCTGCTCTCGCCTATCTCTCCGTCCATCAGGGCCTGGCGGTCCACCACCACGTCCTGGGACGTGTAGGAGGTCACGTAGTCGCCCTTGGACTCGTCGAACTCGCCGTCCTTGTCCACGTCGTTCAAAGATTCCGCCAGGATGCGGACCCTGAACTGGTCGCTCCTGGTGGTGATGAGGGCGCACATCCTGCCGTAGCGCTCCACGCTCATGCCGCGGACGGAAAGGATGTCGGTGATGTTCTTGTAGGGTTTAAGCCTGGTCTTGCCGTTCTGGGCGATGCCCTTGTAGATGTCGTCCGCCAGTTTCGGCGTCACGCCGGGAAGGCTGGCCAGCACCCTGGGCGGGGCGGTGTTGATGTTTATCTGTCCCTGGGCGGAGCAGGGCGTCAGGTAAGCGTAGTCGAACCAAGCGAAGCCGGAGCAGTCGGAGTCGTGCAGGCCGGAAGGCGTGAGCCTGATCTTGATGCCGCCCTTGCTGGAAACGTGCTCAGGGCCGATCATGCCGCAGAAGAAACCGTCGGACTTGTTGTACTGAAGGTGGCGGGGAATGGGGATCTGGTAGGGATCGTTGATGTCCTTGTCCTTCACGTTGGTCCTGGGGAATTCCTCGTAATCCTTGGTGTCGTAGTTGAAGACTTCCACCTTCATCCTGGCGTTGTGGTTCTCCTCCAGGAATTCCGTGGTCTTGATGGAGTCGTTAAGACCGAAGATGTAGAGGCCGTAGGGCTGCTTGGTCAGGCCTTTCTCCACCCATTCCCATTCGCCCTTGTCCTGGGGCTGCCTGGTGTAGTACATGGCTGAGCCGTAGCCCGGTCCCACGTTGAACTTGTCGCCCTTGTGCACCCTCAGGGTGTCCTGGGCGCCCACGGAATAGCCGTCCGGGGTGATGGTGGAGGCGGTGCTGTTCTTAACCACGAAGACCTGGTCTTTCTGTTTGCCGCTGCTGATCCTGAGTTTCTGGCCGTTCCAGATGGCGGGCTCCCAGTTGCTTTCCGTGGCCTGCAGTCTGCCCGCGTCGGATTTGGCGACGGTGCCGAAAGCCGGGCGCCAGCCGCTCAGGTGCGCGCCTTCCTCCTCGGCGTCCATCCTGACGCCGTAGGTGGTGAAGCTTTTCGCGATGGCCTGCATGTAGCGGTTGGCTTCCTGGATCTTACTGGATGTCCCGATGTTCTCCCAGTCGCCGGAACGTCTGACGCGGCGCAGCTCGCCCACCGTGGCGTAGGGCGCGTTCTTGACGTAGGCGCGGCTTTCCTCCTTGGATCTGAGGTTGTGGTTCTCGGCGTCCTTCTGGGTGCCGCCGATGGTGGGCTTGGAGGTCTTGACCCAGGTGTAGTGCGTGGGGTCGTCCTTCTGGGTCGAGAAGGTCAGCTCGTTGGGCTTCAGGGTGCCGTATTCCACGGTACGGGCCGCGATCTGGCCGTATTCGTTCTTCATGGTCATGGAGAGGAAGCCGCCCTCGCGGGGAATGCCCAGGAACATGGCGTCGTCGCCGCTCTTGGCACCGTCCACGCTCCAGCTGATGCCGGGCTGGGCCTGGATCCAGTTGCTGCCGCTGTGGTGCACGGATTTCCTGATGCCGGTGACGCCGTTGCGGCCGCTTTCAGTGCGCTTGCTGTGGATCTCGATGATCTCGTACTTCATCTGGTCGTGCTTCCAGTTGGCGCCGGAGAACCAGAGCTTGTCGCCGCTCACTCGGGAGATCTTGTAGCGTACGCCCCAGAGGACGTCGGGCAGTTCGTAGCAGGGATAGGATTCCTTGACGTTGTCGCCCCAGGTGCCGTTCTTGGAGGCGCCGTAGCTGTAGTCGAAGACGTGCTTGTTGTTGGTCAGGTAAAAATAACCGTTGGCCGGGATGACCGGGTTGGGGTCGTCGTAGAGGTTGCCGATCCTGGAGTTGAAGTGCGGGGCGTGCTCCAATATGGCGATCTGGTCGGCGTAGTCGCCGGTGTTGATCACCACGCGCCAGTTGCGCAAGCTGATGTCCTTGTCGCTGATGTTGATGAGCTCCACGATGTCCGGGCGCTGGATGTACACCACGTCGAAGTCGTTCTTGGTGTTGGCGAGAAGGGAAGAGGAGGTGTTGGCGCCTTTGAGACCGGTGTTCTTCGCCGTGGAGACCAAAAGCGGCACCAGGCCGTCTATGGCCCGCACGGCGTCGCCGTCCTTGTAGGGATAGCGCTTCATCCAGACCCTGTCCTCGCCGCCGGGCAGTTTCATCTCGCTGCCCTTGAGGTCGTCCTTGGTCAGCTCCACCATGCGCGTCTCGGAATATTTGTTGGCCTCGCCGTCCAGGTCCATGTACTCGTTGAAGCCCTTCCACTGGACGGTGTAGCTTTTGCCCAGGACCTTCGTCATGACGGAGTCGCCGCCGGTGCCGAAGGAGCCTGAGAAGTTCTGCTCGCCGATGAAGGCGTAATAGTAAAGATCCTTGGGCGGATTGATGTCCTTGTTGATCTGCGTCGGGAAAGCCCAGATGTCCTGGGCCCGCGGCACGATGGAGATCACCGCGGCGTGTCCGCTTTCCCAGGCCCAGCCGGTGTAGATGCAGGCGTAAAGCTGGTCGTTGGTGAAGTGGTCCTGCTTGTTGAGGTTTCCGCCGCAGCCCACGTGAATGTTGTCGCCGTTATTGTCGATGATGGGATACCATCCGATCTTCTGATTGTTGCTGTTTATCAGTATGAGCGTGCCGCCCTTCAGAAGGTTTTTCGGGATGCCGCCCCACTTTCTCTGGAGAAGCCTTTTGAAGTTGCGCCACAGGCCGCTGTAAGCCGG
>DBWD01000045.1:7885-8086 GCA_002308555.1 bacterium UBP3_UBA1247 | reverse complement strand
AATCCCCGCCAGGGAGATCGCCGACGACGCGCCCCTTTACGACCCGCCCGCCAGCAAGCCGAAATATCTCAAGAACGTTTCCTCCTGGAAACTTTCCGAGCTGCCCCAGCCCGGCGGCGACATGACCAACATTCTCACGAAGCTTCTCTCCGAGCCCACCATCGGCAGCAAGAAAGACATCTACCGCCGCTACGACCACAT
>DBWD01000045.1:7704-7856 GCA_002308555.1 bacterium UBP3_UBA1247 | reverse complement strand
GACGCCGCGGTCTTCTGGATGAGGGAGGCTGACAAGTACCTTTCTCTGGCCGCCGACTGCAACGGCCGCTACTGCTATCTCGACCCGGTCATGGGCTCCAGGATCGCGGTGGCCGAGAGCGCCAGGAACATCGTCTGCTCCGGCGGACGCCC
>DBWD01000045.1:6262-7678 GCA_002308555.1 bacterium UBP3_UBA1247 | reverse complement strand
GACTGCCTGAATTTCGGCAATCCCACCAAGCCGGAGATCTTCTGGCAGTTCAAGGCCTGCGTGCAGGGCTTGAAGGAAGGCTGCGAGGCTTTCAACACCCCGGTGACCGGCGGCAACGTCAGCTTCTACAACGAGAATCCCGAAGGCGCCATCGACCCCACGCCGCTGGTGGTCATGGTCGGCCAGATCGACAAAAAGGAGCACATCACCACCCAGTGGTTCAAGAAGGAAGGCGACGTGGTCTGCCTGCTGGACGGCCTGCAGGACGACCAGCTGGCCGGCGTCGGCGGCAGCGAATACCTGAGAAGGATCCACGACCTGAAGACCGGCAATCCGCCCCTTATGGACCTGGGCAGGGAGAAGGCTCTCCAGGACATGCTCCTGAAAGCCATCACCTCCGGCCTCATCCGCTCCGCCCACGACGTTTCGGAAGGCGGTCTGGCGGTCTGCGCCGCGGAATGCTGCTTCACCGCCCCCCAGGAAGTTGAGAGCGAAGCCGTCGTCATCGGCGCGAACCTCGACTTCTCGCCGGTGGCGGCCCGCACCCCGCGCCACGACGCGCTGCTCTTCGGCGAACAGCAGTCCCGCGTGATAGTTTCCCTCTCGCCCGAGAACCTGACGGCGCTGGAGGAAATGGCCAAGGCCGCGGGAGTGAAGTGCGACCTCCTGGGCACCGTGGGCGGCGGCGAGCTGACCATTACGGTGAAAGGGGAAACCCTTATCAAAGGTGAGGTTCTTGAACTCAGGAAGGCCTGGAGGGAGGCTTACGCCAACGCCGCCAGGACCGCGGAATAGCGCCCGCCTTGACTTGAAATGGAGCGTCTAGTATAATTTACCTGATAATTTTCAAACCGCAAATAAAAAAATAATCATATCCCAGTAACAATTGGAGTAAGAAATGAAAGTAGTAGCAACTTTAGTGGCGATCATCGCTATCCTGGCCGCTGCCGGCATTGGTTACAAATGGTACCAGACCAACGGCGAACTGAAAAACACTCAGGCCAAACTTACCAAGTGCCAGCAGGAAGTGAAGGAAGCCCAGGCCGCCAAAGAAGCCGCTGAACAGCAGACGGCTGATATTCAGGCCAAGCTGACGGAGTTGGAGACTGCCAAGAAAGGTTTGGAGGACAAGCTCAACGCCCTGCAGTCCAAATACGACGAACTGACCGCCAATCTCGGTTCCGAGGAAGGCGGCGAGGACGCCCTCAACGCCCTTCAGACGACCATCAGCGACCTGCGCTCTCAGATCGAAGCGAAGGAAGGCGAGCTGAAGGAAGCCCAGGAAGCCGCCGAAGGCCTCAAGGCTGACATCGAAGCCAAAGCCGCGGCCATCGAAGGTCTCCAGAAAGACGTGGCCGCCGCCAAGGAAGCCCAGCAGGCCGCCGAGAAACAGGCCAACAGCTTCAAGATGAACCT
>DBWD01000045.1:2731-6105 GCA_002308555.1 bacterium UBP3_UBA1247 | reverse complement strand
CATCGGCACCCTGAAAGTCGTCCGCATCTACGACGACCAGGACAACCTCTGCGGCGCCGAGAGCAAAGACCTCATCGTTGGCCAGACCCCCCAGGTGGGCGACAAGGTCAACAACGAGATCGGCCTCAAGAACGAATAATGCTGAGAACCTTTCTCGCGCTTTCCCTTGCGGCGCTGGCTTTGGGCCTGACCGGCTGCGAAGCCCTGGACTACCGCAACGTGGATGACCAGAGCGCGATCCCCTGGAACCAACCCAGGCCGGAGGAAAAGGAACTGGATCTCAATCCTACCTTCAATTGGTGAAAGAACGAGCGGCGACGAGCCGCTCGTTTTTTTATGCGCGGTGTAAGCGGCATTCCGCCGTATGGAAGCGGAATGCAGTTTTGCTATAATAAATAATATGCGAACAGAAACTAAAGAAAAGATAGGCAATTTCGTTTCCGACAGGGTGAGGGAGCTTTGCGCTTTCTCGCTTTTCGTCATCGCGATCCTTCTGACGGTCTCCATCGGCACCTATCACGGGTCCGACGCCTCCATGGAAAACAACGCCGTGGGGTACGTGGGGGCGACCGTTTCCTTCGCTTTCTACCACGCCTTCGGCTACGGATTCTACGTTCTTATTATTTCCTGCGTGCTTCTCGCCATCAAAGTGTTCCGCACCAAGGAATGGCTGCCCACCAAGGTGCTTTTCCTGCGGTTCGCGATGTTCGTGATTTTCATCTGCTCCGTTTCCGGACTTCTGCACATGCTGAAGCCGGATCCCGTGAAAAGCCTGCAGATACCCTCCGGAGGCGGGCTGGTGGGCAAGGCCATCTGCTCTCTTCTGACCGCGCCTCTGGGCGTGGTGGGGACGTCCATCGTTCTGACTGCCGTTCTGCTGGTCTCCTTCACCTTGCTCTTCAACACCAATTTCGTCTCCATAGCGCAGAAGGTCTGGACAGGCCTTTGCGTGGTGGGCGGCTGGATCGCGGCCTTCGCGAGGTGGATCATGGCCAAGCGCCTGGAGGAGAAGCTGGACAGGGAGGAGGAAAAGCCGGTCGAGAAGAAGCCGCGCGATCTGGAGGTGACGATCCCGGAGCCCAAGATCACTCCCAAGCCCAAGCCGAAACCCAAGCCTCAGCCCGAGGAGCCAGAGGACAAGCCCGTTCCCGTGATCGCCACGGCGGACGAGAGCGACCTGCCGCCCTACGAGCTGCCTGACGTTGAGCTTCTGGACATGCCGGATTCCTCCGACCTCGGCATGCTGGAGGAGGAGGCCCGGGGCAAGGCCCAGGTCCTGCAGAAAGTCTTCGAGCAGTTCGAGGTGGAGGCCGACATCGGCAAGATCATCTGCGGGCCCACCATCACCTGTTACGAAGTGCATCCCAGGCCCGGCGTGAGGGTGAACAGCATCACCAGGCTGGAAAACGAGATCGCCATGGCCACGAAGGCCACCTCCATCCGCATCGTGGCGCCCATTCCCGGCCGCGACGCCGTGGGCATCGAGATCCCCAACGAAGAGCGCCGCGACGTCTACTTCTCCCAGCTTTGCACCACTCCCGAGTACAAGGAGAAGGCCAAGAAGATGAAGCTGATGATGGCTCTGGGCCAGATGCTGGACGGCGAGACTTTCCTGGAAGACCTGGCCAAGACGCCGCACCTTCTGGTGGCCGGCGCCACCGGTTCGGGCAAATCCGTTTGCATTAACACGATCCTCATGAGCCTTCTGTTCCATTTCCGCCCGGACGAGCTGAAGCTGATCCTGGTGGACCCCAAGACGGTGGAGATGACGCTTTACCACGACATTCCCCATCTTCTGGTGCCGATCCTGACAGACCTGGAGAAAGTCCCGTACGCACTCGACTGGCTCATAGTGGAAATGGAGCGCCGCTACAAGTTCTTCGCCCGGGCCGGCGTGAGGGAGATCACCTCCTTCAACCAGCAGCGCAGCCAGAATCCCACGCCCATGAAGATCCAGCACGGCAACCAGGAATACGACGTGCCCAATTTCCTGCCTTACATCGTGCTTATTGTTGACGAGCTGGCCGACCTAATGCTGAACCAGGGCGACAACATCGAGAAGAAGATCCAGCGCCTGGCCCAGCTGGCCCGCGCCGCCGGCATCCACATGGTGCTGGCCACCCAGCGTCCTTCCACCAACGTCATCACCGGCACCATCAAGGCCAACATTCCCGCCCGCATCGCCTTCAAGACCACCTCCGGCATCGACTCCCGCGTGATCCTGGACGAGATGGGCAGCGACAAGCTTCTCGGCAAGGGCGACATGCTGGTGAAGTCCCAGACTTACAACCGCACCCTGCGCATCCAGGGCGCCTTCATCTCCGAGGGCGAGGTCAGGCGGGTGACGGATTTCGTGAGGGAGCAGCGCGAACCGAACTACGTCGACATCATGGAAGGCAAGGAAGACGAAGGCGTCGCCGGCGGCGACATCGACTACGATCCCAAGCTGGACGAGGCCATCCAGGAAGTGATCAGGTCCGGCAACGCCAGCGCCTCCTACCTGCAGCGCGTTCTCTCGGTGGGCTACGCCCGCGCGGCCCGCATGATCGACACCATGGAAAAACTGAGGGTCGTGGGTCCCAGGAACGGCTCCAAGCCCAGGGACATCCTGGTGGAGAGCTGGCCGCCCGAGGACGGAGTTGAGATAGGCGGCACGGAAGCCGAGGAAGGCTACCAGGAAGAAATGTTTGAGGAAGAAAACGAAGCACAGAACGAAGAAGACGATGAGTAATACGAGCAACAATCAGGAAGACATGCAGACCATCATGCCTCTCGGCATAGGCGAGCAGCTGAAGAACGCCAGGGAAGAGAAAAAACTGACGCTCCTGCAGATATCCGACGTCATTCACATCAAGGTCTCCTATCTGGAAGCCCTTGAAAGGGACGACTACGAGCACATGCCCGTGGCGATCTACACCAAGAATTACATTCTGAAATACGGCAACTACCTCGGCCTCGACGGCAAGCAGCTGGCGGAGCGCTTCCAGGCGATCTCCTCCCAGTATTCCGCTTTCCCGACCAGCTCCTCCTCGGTCTCCGAAAAAGTCCTGCGCAAAAACAAGGAAGGTTCGCGCCAGGGCGAGACCGGCGAGATCATGCCGTGGCAGTGGTTCATTTTCGCGCTGGTGGTCCTGGGCGTCATCATCGCCTCGGTCAAGATTAGCAGCCATTTCCGCAGCTCCGGCCAGGCGACCAAAGATCCCGTCAAGAACGAGCGGACCGTCACGGAAAAGGAACTGGGGGCGCCCCAGGAACTGCAGATCATCCGCTCCGCCAAGCAGGAATTCAATTTCGCCGAAAAACTTCCGGACATAGACTGAGATGAAAATTTACGTGGTCAGCCTTGGCTGCGCCAAGAACCAGGTGGATACGGA
>DBWD01000045.1:2532-2691 GCA_002308555.1 bacterium UBP3_UBA1247 | reverse complement strand
TCCCGAGGAAGCGGACCTGCTTCTGGTCAACACCTGCGCCTTCATACAGGAAGCCAGGGACGAAGCCTCCGCCGTCATCATTGAGCTGGTCTCCCAGAAAAGGGCTGACCAGAAGCTGGTGGTCACGGGCTGCTTCGTGAACTATTACGGCGAAAAAAT
>DBWD01000045.1:0-2475 GCA_002308555.1 bacterium UBP3_UBA1247 | reverse complement strand
CCACGGTGAGAAAACTTTTCAAAAAGCCTTTCGCCGACATTCCCTACGGCCCGCGCATCCGCATAACGCCTCCCCATTACGGATTCCTGAGGATCGCGGACGGCTGCGACCACAAGTGCGCCTTCTGCTCCATCCCCAGGCTGAGAGGCCCCATGTCCGAAGAGCCCATCGACGAACTAGTGAGAGAAGCCGAGGAAATGGCCGCGGAGGGCGTGGTGGAGCTGAACGTCATCGCCCAGGACACTTCCGCCTACAAAAAGCTTCCGGAGCTTCTCCGCAGGCTTTGCGCCATCGATGACCTTTACTGGATCAGGCTGCAGTACCTCTATCCCGCCACCATGTCCGACGAGCTTATCGAGACCATCGCCGGCGAGGACAAGATCTGCAAGTATATCGACCTGCCCTTGCAGCACGTGAACGAGGACGTCCTGAAAGCCATGCGCCGGCCCACCCACGCCTTCACGGAAAAACTGCTCGAGAAGATCATGTCCAAGATCCCCGACGTGACCTTGAGGACGACCTTCATCACCGGTTTCCCCGGCGAGACGAAGGAGGCCTTCGAGGAACTGGAAGCCTTTGTGAGAAAAGGCCTCTTCCACCATCTGGGCGTCTTCGCCTATTCCCAGGAAGAGCTTACCCCGGCCTTCCCACTTGGCGACGACATTCCCCAGGAAGTCAAGGAGGGGAGAGCCGACCTTCTCATGCGGGCCCAGAAAGAGATCTCGCTCAAGAAGAACCGCGCCTATATCGGGAAAACCATCCCCGTCATTATTGACCGCAAGGAAAAGGACCGCGGCTTCGGCAGAAGGATGGCGGACGCCCCGGACGTTGACAACGAGGTGACGGTGAGAAACGCCAGGAAGATCCCCGCGGGTTCCATCATTCCGGTCAAGATAACCGGCGCCGCGAGCTACGACGTAACCGGCACGGCCGTGCTGGAGGGCTTGCTGTGAACCTTCCCAACAAACTGACCGTCTGCCGCCTGGCCATGCCGCTGGTGGTGATGCCCTGCCTCCTCAAGGATTTTCCCTATTCCAAGACCCTGGCCCTGGCCTTCTTCGCCCTGGCTTCCGTCACGGACTTCCTGGACGGCCACATCGCCCGCAAGCACAATCTCGTCACCGATTTCGGCAAGCTCATGGACCCCCTGGCGGACAAGATACTGGTCTGCTCCGTCCTGATCTGCTTTTCCGCCATGTATTGGAAAAACGGCGTAGTCGCCCCCTGGATGGTGGTCGCCATCGTGGGCCGCGACCTGGTGGTCACCGGCCTCCGCATGGCCGGCCTCAGCAGGGGAGCGGTCCTGGGCGCCCACGCCATCGGCAAGCACAAGACCGCCTGGCAGATGATCGCCATCGTGACCATGCTCTTCTACCTGGTCTTCTCCTGCGACCTGAACCTCGGCGGGCCGTACCTGGAATATTTCCGGATCGCCACCCACGTGCTCTTCTGGCTGGTCAGCATCCTGACGCTTTTCTCCGGGATCTATTACCTCGTAAAGTACAAAAACTTCTATCTGGACAATGCCTGAGGCCGAAAACAGCCGCAAGAAGACGCTGGCGGGCTTCGCATCCACCATGGGCTTCACCGGCTTTTTCCCGATCATGCCCGGCACTGTCGGCACCATCTGGGGCCTCCTTATGTGGTGGGGGACGTGCCGGACAAGCCATCCTCTGCTCCTGCAAACGGTCCTGGCAATAGTCTTTTTCCTTCTTGGCCTTGTTTTTTGCGGAAAGGCCGAAAAAGACCTGGGCAGGCACGACCCCGGCTCAGTTATCGTCGACGAGACCGCGGCGGCCTTCCTGACCTTCCTGGGCGTTAATTTCACCATCCTGACAGCCATCACAGGCCTAGTCCTCAACCGTTTCTTCGACATCCTGAAGCCCTGGCCCATAGGCAAGCTTCAGAATCTCCCCGGCGCCTGGGGCATCATGCTGGACGACACGGCCGCGGGGATAGCCTCCCGCCTCGTCCTGGCGCTGCTTCTCTATTTTTTCCCGGTCCTCGGAAAATAGGCTTCCGGCAGTTTTTCGCCCTTCATTTGGCAGCTTTTTTCCTATTTGTTGATTTGACGGACAGGGCGGCTTTTGCTAGAATTTATTAATGATTTTTGTTATCGACCGCTTTCACTTTCACCCTTAAGGAAAATATGGGTTACGAATTTATTCCCGTAAACGCCCTGGACTGGGGGATCATCATAGGCTTCCTGGTCTTTACCCTCATCGTGGGCATCGTCGTTTCCAAAAAAGCCGGCGAATCAAGCGAGGACTTCTTCCTTTCCGGCCGCTCCATGCCATGGTGGCTCCTGGGCTTCTCCATGGTCGCCACGACCTTCTCCACCGACACGCCCAACCTTGTGACCGACATGGTCAGGCAGGGCGGCGTGGCCCAGAACTGGAGCTGGTGGGCCTTCCTGATGACAGGCATGCTCACGACTTTCATCTACTCCAAGCTCTGGCGCCGTTCCGGCGTGGT
>DBWD01000006.1 GCA_002308555.1 bacterium UBP3_UBA1247 | reverse complement strand
GAGGCGGTGATCTGCGACGAGGACAACGACCTGGTGGTGTCCGGGGCGGGCGCGGGCAAGACCCTGACCATCGTGGCCAAGGTCAAATATCTGCTGGAAAGGAAAAAGCTCGATCCCCGGGACCTGCTGCTGATCTCCTTCGCCCGGAAAAACGCCGGGGAGATGACGGAAAGGCTGAGGCGCAACCGCCTGGAAGCGGAGGCCTGCACTTTCCACAAGCTGGGCTTGGACATCATCTCGGAAAACGACGGCGTCCGGCCCGAGGTGCTGGACGAGAACGACCAGCGGGCCTTTCTGGAGAATTTCTTCAGCGACACCATAACCAAGCTGGGCGACGTTACCCTGCGAAAACTCATAACCTTCTTCGCCTGCTACCTGAACATACCCGCCGGCGTCTGGGATTTTGACTCCCTGGGAAGGCAGTACGAATACGAGAGGCGCAGCGAACTGGAGACTTTGAAGTCCAAGTACCTGAGGGCCCGGGCCGAGAAATTCGGGCAGGACAAGCGGACGCTCCAGGGCGAGTTCGTCAAGAGCCGGGAGGAGGTCCAGATCGCCAACTTCCTTTTCCTGCACGGCGTGGAGTACGAGTACGAGCGGAGGTATCCCTTCCTCTCCCAGGAGGACCTGCGCTTCAAGAAAGCTTATCAGCCGGATTTCTACCTCAAGGACTACGACATTTATCTCGAGCATTTCGGCGTGGACAAGGACGGGCGGCTGCCCCAGCTCTCCAAGGTCGAGGAGATCAAGTACCAGGAAGGCATGGCCTGGAAAAGGGCGCTGCACGCCAAGAACGGCACGAAGCTTCTGGAGACTTACTCCTGGTACACCCGGGAGGGCATCCTGCTGGAGATGCTGGAAAAGACGCTCAGGGAAGCCGGCGTGGAGCTGAGGGAGCCGGACGCCTTCGAGCTTTACGACAAGATCTTCAAGGACCTTTCTGACAATTACTACCGGGAATTCATCAAGCTTTGCGGCGCCTTCCTGCGCCTTTTCAAGTCCAACGGCTACAGGCGGGAGGATCTGGAAACGCTGGAGCACAAGAGCGAAATTTTCCGGACGCCCTTCTTCAGGGCGCGCCTGGCGCTTTTCAAAAGCATCGCGGGCCCCATGATGGACGAGTACGAGAAAATGCTCCGGGAGACCGGCAAGGTGGACTTCTCCGACATGATCAACCGGGCCGCCGCGATAGTCGGCGATGGCCGGGTGGCGAGGAAATACAAGTACGTCATCGTGGACGAATACCAGGACATCTCCATGGCCCGCTACCGGCTTTTGAAAAACATCGTGAGCGCGGGCGGCGCCCGCCTGTTCTGCGTGGGCGACGACTGGCAGTCCATCTACCGCTTCACGGGCAGCGACCTCTGGCTCTTCCGTGATTTCGCCAAATATTTCGGCGCCACCTGCGTCTGCAAGCTGGAGGAAACTTTCCGCTGCTCCCAGGAACTGGCCGACATCGCCCAGACCTTCGTTCTGAAGAACGCCGCCCAGTGGCGGAAAAAGCTGAAGAGCCCCAGGCGCCTCGACAACCCCGTCCGGCTCTACCTCTACAAGGATTCCCAGCAGGAAGCCGTGAAGGCGGCCCTGGACGACATCATAAAAGAGTTCGGACCGGACAAGTCGATCCTCATTCTGGGGCGCACCAACTACGACGAGGAGATACTTCTCAACGGCTTCTTCGAGAAACAGAAGATCGGCGGCCAGGACTTCCTGACCTCCCCGGAATACCAGGGCGTGAAGATCCAGTTCATGACCGTGCACAAGGCCAAGGGGCTGGAGGCGGACAACGTTATCGTCGTCAACTTCAACAATTCCGCCATGGGCTTCCCCAACCAGCTTTCCGACGACCCGCTGCTGGAGCTGGTGCTGACGGAAAGCGACAAGCATCTTTACGCGGAGGAGCGCCGCCTCTTCTACGTGGCCCTGACCCGCTCCCGCAACCGGGTCTGCCTCATCGCCAACCGCAACTGCCCCTCGGAATTCGTGGGAGAGCTGCAGAAGGACAACTATTCCCCCGAAAGGTCGGTCAAGGTCCGCGCCGTCGGCTTCCAGGACGAGGGCGCGGTGGTGCGCTGCCCCCGCTGCAAGACCGGACGGTTGGTCTCCCATTTCAACCAGGAGAAAAATTTCGAGTTCGTGGGCTGCTCCAACTATCCCCGCTGCGACTACAGCGTGAACCGCCCCCTGGCGGAATTAAAGGTCCGCTGCTCCTGCGGCGGCTTCCTGATCCCCCGGGAGGGCAAGACCGGCATCTTCCTGGGCTGCACCAACTATCCGATCTGCCGCCGCAAGAAACATCTGGCGGCGCCGCCGGAAGAGCCGCCTGAGGCTTAAATTTTCAGGGCCTGCTTGCAGGCTCTGGCCAGGGCTTCCGCTTTCTCCTGTTTTTCCGGGAGCGTCAGACTGTCGTCCAGCTGGATCTTCACGAAGGCGGAGCCCATGACCACGCCGTCCGCGGCCTGGGCCACCTTGCGGGCCATCTCGGGATTGGAGACGCCGAAGCCGGCTGCTACCGGCAGGTCCGTCGTTTCCTTCAGGGCCGCCAGATTGGGCTTGAGATCCTCCGGCAGCTCCGTTCTCACGCCGGTGACGCCCCGGTAGATGATGTAATAGACGAAGCCTCCGGCTCCCGCGGTAATTTTGGCGGTCCTTTCCTTTCCGGTGGCGGGGGAGACCAAGGGCACCAGGCCCAGCCCCTCGCCCCGCAGGGCGGGCAGAAGCTCCTCCCTTTCCTCCAGGGGCACGTCCACCGCCAGCACCGCGGAGACGCCGCATTCCCTGGCCCTGGCGGCGAATCTCTCCGCCCCCAGATGGAAGATGGGATTGTAGTAGCTGAACAGGACCAGGCCGGTCTCGGGATGAAGGCGGTTTATTTCCGCGGCCAGGGCGAAGACGTCCTCCAGCTTCGTGCCCGCGGCCAGGGCCTTCTGGGAGGCGGCCTGGATGGCGGCGCCGTCCGCCATGGGATCGGAGAAGGGCACGCCTATCTCCAGAACGTCCACGCCGCCCTCGATCATGGCCAGCATGATGTCCAGGCTTTCTTGCGGCGTGGGGCAGCCGGCGGAGGCGAAGCCCACCAGCGTCTTGCTTTGGTTTTCCAGTTCCCTTCGAAAAATATCGCGCAGTTTGTCAGACATTTTCATTTCTCCTTGGCGGCTTGCTCGAATTTGACCACGTTTTCCATATCCTTGTCCCCGCGCCCGGAAAGGCAGACCAGCACCGCTTCGTCCCTGCCCAGGGCGCGGGCGTTCTTCAGGGCCTGGGCCGCGGCGTGGGCGGACTCCAGGGCGGGGATGATGCCCTCCAGACGGCAGAGCAGGTGGAAAGCCTCCAGCGCCTCCCGGTCGTCGATGGTGACGTACTTCACCCGGCCGGTGTCGTTGAGATAGGCGTGCTCCGGGCCCACGCCGGGATAGTCCAGGCCCGCGGACACGGAATAGGCGTCCAGGATCTGGCCGTCCCCGGTCTGGAGAAGATAAGTCTTGCAGCCGTGCAGGACGCCCGTCTCGCCGCCGGTGATGCTGGCGGCGTGCTGGCCCTCCTTGAGGCTCCGGCCGCCGGCTTCCACGCCGAAGAGCCTGACGCCCTCGTCCTTAAGGAAGCCCCGGAAAATGCCCATGGCGTTGGAGCCGCCGCCCACGCAGGCGATCACTTCCTCCGGCAGCCTGCCTTCCCTTTCCAGGAACTGGCGGCGGGCCTCGACGCCGATGACGGACTGGAAATCGGCCACCATCTCGGGATAGGGGGCGGGGCCGGCCACGGTGCCGATGACGTAGAAAGTGTCCTCGAAGGTGGCCACCCAGTTGCGCAGCGCCTCGTTCATGGCGTCCTTAAGTGTGCCAGTACCGGCCTCCACGCCGCGCACCTTGGCGCCCAGCATCTCCATGCGCTGGACGTTGGGCTTCTGCCTTTCGATGTCCGTCACGCCCATGAAGACTTCGCACTCCAGGCCGAAAAGGGCCGCCACGGTGGCGGTGGCCACGCCGTGCATGCCGGCGCCGGTCTCCGCGATGAGCCGCTTTTTGCCCATGCGTCTGGCCAGCAGGGCCTGGCCAATGGTGTTGTTGATCTTGTGGGCGCCGGTGTGGTTGAGATCCTCGCGCTTGAAGAATATGCGGGCGCCCCCGGCGTATTCCGTCAGGCGCTTGGCGAAGTAAAGGGAAGACTCCCTGCCCACGTAATCTCTCAGAAGTTCGCCCATCTCCTTTTGGAAGGAGGGATCCTCCTTGGCTTCCAGATAGGCTTTCTCCAGCTGGTGAAGGGCCGGCATGAGCGTTTCCGCCACGTACTGCCCGCCGTACTGTCCGAAATGAGTTTTGCTCATAAGTTTTTCCTTGCTTCTTTTATGAATGCTTTTATTTTTTCTATGTCTTTTTTCCTAGGGTCATTATCGCTTTCCACTCCGCCGGCCACGTCCACGCCGATGGGATCTCCCAGCGCGATCGCAGCGCCTACGTTTTCGGAAGTGAGTTCTCCCGCCAGGATCGCGGGCCTGATTTTGCTCAGTTCACCCGCCAGAACGCGGTCGCATGAGCGCCCGCCCTTTTCGCTGTCAACGAGGAGCGTGAGATCCTTGTAATTATCCCTCGCGAAATCAAAGCTCGCTTTGTCGACTACGGGCAGCGCCTTCCATATCTCGCAGGACGTTTGGGAGCGCAGTTCAGAAATGTATTCCTCGCTTTCCGTTCCGTGCAGCTGGATGACGTCGAGCTTAAAGGAGAGAACAAAGTCGATGGGCGTGTTAAGGAAGACGCCCACCTTTTTGCCGAAGTCGATCTTGTCGAATTCCGCTTTATCTATGGCGCGCCTCGCCCCCGGAACAAGAATGAAGCCCAGATAATCGGCGCCCGCCTCGAAAGCGGCTCTCGCGTCGGAACAGTTGGTGAGCCCGCAGATCTTTATGAATTTACCTTGCATTAATAAATCCTCTCAAAGCCGCACCGGGATCATTTGACCTGACGAGTGTTTCGCCGATCAGAAAAGCGTCGGCGGCAGGGTACATCTTAAGGTCAGCCGGCGTTTTCAGGCCGCTCTCCGCCACCTTCGCGACATCGTTTGGCAAAGTCTCTATCACCGCTTCCGACTTTTCCGGGAAGACCTTAAAGGTCCTGAGGTCGCGGCAGTTCACGCCGATAATTCTGGCGCCTAGATCGACAAGGCGCTTTGCCTCCTCTTCGGTGTGCGCTTCGCACAAAGCCTCAAGGCCGAGCTCGTGAGTGAGGCCTAAGAGCTCTTTCAAAAGCTTGTCGTTCAAGAGCGCGGCGATCAGCAAAAGCGCGTCGGCGCCCGCGGCCGCCGCTTCCAA
>DBWD01000131.1:2780-2942 GCA_002308555.1 bacterium UBP3_UBA1247 | reverse complement strand
CCTTCCTGAGAAAGCAGCGCTAAGTCTTTGGCTTGACCGCTTAAATAAGCCCCGGATCCCCGGGGCTTATTTTTTTGCCTTCTTCTGGCGGGGGAGGGGGAAGGGCCGCCCGGAGGCCGATTTGCAATTCAGGGGTCGTTTTAGTATAATCCTCATACTAAT
>DBWD01000131.1:1176-2678 GCA_002308555.1 bacterium UBP3_UBA1247 | reverse complement strand
TGCCAGACGCAGAGCCCACGGCCGCGCCCGTCTGTCCGCCTAAAGGCTTGAAGAGCGGAAAAAAGCACGAAACGACGGTAGAAAAACCGTCGTTTTCTTTTCCCAGGGAAAGGAAGCTCAAAGGCCAGAAGGCTTTTGAGCGGCTCTTTAAAAAGGGCCTATTCTCGAAGGCCGCCCACCTTTACATGACTTGCGAAAAGGAGGGCTGCGAGACCTGGCAGGTCGCGGTGGTGGCCCGGAAAAAGGACTANNCCCAAGGCCCATATGCGCAACAGGGTCAAGAGAAGGCTGAGGGAGGTCGTAAGACTCCACCAGAACGCCTACCTGCCCTTCCGTGGCGTGGTGGTGGCCAAGAGGGGGCTTATGGAGCTCCCCTGGGAAAAGCTGGTCAGGGAATGGCTGAAGGTCTGCCGCCAGGCGGGGGTGCTCTCGGAAGAGAAGCCCGAGCCGGAAAAGCCCTCTTTGGCCGCCAAGGCCGCCATGGCCCTGGTCAAGTTCTACCGGACCTGCATTTCGCCCCTGTTTCCGCCCTGCTGCCGTTTCCGGCCGACCTGCTCGCAATACGCCCTGGAAGCCTTGAGAAAGCACGGCTTCCTCAAAGGGACGTGCCTGAGCGTCTGGAGATTACTGCGCTGCAACCCGTTTAATCCCGGGGGAGACGATCCCGTACCCTGAAAACGAAAATCGATAGCATATGGATAGAGATAGACTGATAGGTGTGGCTTTGCTCGGCCTTGTCTTCGTTTTGTTTTTCACCCAGATGAGGAAGAAGCAGGAGCAGCCCGCGAACGTTAGCCGCGCGGCGGCACCCGCCGTTCAGACGGCCGCGGCTCCCGCCGGCGGCTCGCTTAGCGCCAGGCCGACCATCGGCAATTACGGTGAGGAAAGCCCCGCGGTCCTCAGCAACAGTTTCCTGAGCTGCGCTTACGACAAGACCCTTGGCGACCTGGTCGGGATCGAGCTTTTCAAGAGCGACGTCATCAAGGAACCTTACGTCACGGTCAGCAAGGAATCCGCGGAATACGAGCTTCCGCTGAGGATATGCGGCTACGGCGACGACAAGGGGGGAGACCTTTCCTTCGCCGGCGAGGAAGGCGCCTTCGACAGGACGCTCAGTTTCAGCGGACAATGGGGCGACGCCGTCAAAGTCAGCAAAACTTACACTCTTTCCCCCAGCAATTATCTGACGGAAGTTTCCCTCACGCTTAAGAACGAGGGGACGGAAGTTGTTCCCGCCCGGGATCTGAAACTCTGGCTGGGCACCATCGACAAGCTTAACGAGGCGAGGGAGCGTCCTCCCGTGCGCAGCCTGACCGTCAGCTACGTCAACGAGAACGGCAAGGAAAAGATCAAGCGCTTCAACCCCGGCAAGGAATCCAAGGTCCTTGACGGCGGCATAATCTGGGCATCCATAGCCAACCGCTATTTCGTGCACGCTCTCGCGAGCAAGCATCAGGCCGCCAGGATCGAGACCGGCTTCCGCCCCGACAAGAAAGCCGGCT
>DBWD01000131.1:0-1038 GCA_002308555.1 bacterium UBP3_UBA1247 | reverse complement strand
GGCTGGTATTCCGTCATCGCCACCTGGATGATGCAGTACGGCCTCAAGCTGACTTACCGCTACGTGGGCAGCTACGGCATCTCCATCATAATTCTTACCGTCATCATCAAGCTTCTTCTCTGGCCCTTGACCACCAAGAGCACCATGGCCATGAAGAAGATGCAGAAGCTGCAGCCCGAGATCAAGGCCATCCAGGAAAAATACAAGGACGATCCCAAGAAGCAGCAGGAAGAGATGATGCTTCTTTACAGGAAATACGGCTACAACCCCATGGGCGGATGTCTGCCCATGCTCATCCAGCTGCCCATTTTCGTGGCCCTGTACCAGGCTTTGTCCAACGCCATCGAGCTACACAAGACGCCCTTCCTGTGGATCGCCGACCTGTCCATGCCGGACAAGGTGGGCGCCATCTTCGGATTCCCCATCCACCCCCTGGCCATCGCCATGGGCATCGGCATGGTGGCGCAGCAGCTCATGACTCCCAAGATGGGCGACGCCAGCCAGCAGAAGATGATGTACATCATGCCCGTCATATTCACGGTGCTTTTCTACAACATGCCGTCCGGCCTGGTGCTTTACTGGTTCGTGAACCAGCTCCTGACCATGGCGCAGACGACTTATCTCCAATACAAGAAAGACTGATTTTCCTTTAATGCAGGCAGCCTTTGATACCATAGCGGCCGTCGCGACCGCCCGGGGCAGAGGCGCCATCGGCGTCCTCCGTATCAGCGGACCTTTGACGGAAAAGGTGCTGGACGGACTTTTCGCTTCCAAAAGCGGGAAAAAGGCGGCCGCTTTCGGCAGTTTCAAACTGCGTTTCGGCGATTTTTCCAACGCGGCCGGCGAGCGCGTGGACAGCGGAATGGTTTTCTTCGCCAAGTCTCCCAAAAGCTACACCGGCGAGGATTACGCGGAACTTTTCTGCCACGGCAATCCGCTCATAATGGAGGAACTGCTGCGCGCGGCTCTGGCCCTGGGCGCCGTTCCCGCCAAGCCTGGCGAATTCACCCGCCGGGCCTTCCTCAACGGCAAGATGGA
>DBWD01000002.1:4070-4603 GCA_002308555.1 bacterium UBP3_UBA1247 | reverse complement strand
ATGAGCCACCAGGAAAGGCCGCGGCCCGCCAGGAAGTAGTCGTCAGCGCTCTGGCCGGCTTTGCCGCCGCTTTTCCAAAGACTGACGAACATCACGCAGGCGATGAACGCGAAGAAGACGATAATGTCAACAATACCCATTTTGGTTCCTTAAAGGTTGAGAGACAAGGCGGGGGAGAGGGCTCCCCCGCCTGAAAAAAGATTATTTCACGCCGAAGTGGTATTCCGTGACGGACTTGTAGGTCTCGCCGGGACGCACGATGGTGGAGGGGAAGTTGGGCTGGTTGGGAGAATCGGGATAGTGCTGAGTCTCCAGGGCCAGGCCGCCTCTGAACTGGTAGGGCTTGCCCTGCTTGCCGATCATTTCGCTGGTCAGGAAGTTGCCGCAGTAGAACTGAATGCCGGGCTCGGTGGTCCAGATCTCCAGGTAACGGCCGGATTTTTCCTCGTAGAGGGCCGCGGCCTTGACGGGCTGGCCGTCCTTGGAGGGGTTCGTCAGGACGAAGTTGTGGTCGTAGCCGTTGCCGTATTCAA
>DBWD01000002.1:3790-4018 GCA_002308555.1 bacterium UBP3_UBA1247 | reverse complement strand
CGCCGGTGGGGATGAGGCCGGCGTCCACCGGGGTCATCTTGTCCGCGAAGAGCGTCAGGTCGTGGTCCAGGATCGTGCCTTCAGCTTCGCCGTGGAAGTTGAAGTAGATGTGCTGGGTCAGGTTGATGGGGGTCGCCTTGTCGGGAACGGCCTGGTATTCGATGCGCCAGACGTTGTCCGGGGTCAGGGTGTAGGTGACCTGCGCCTCGACCTTGCCGGGGAAGCCCT
>DBWD01000002.1:3589-3762 GCA_002308555.1 bacterium UBP3_UBA1247 | reverse complement strand
CCGACGGTGTCGCCGTTCTGGAAGGGTTCGGCGTCCCAGATCTTGGCGTCCCAGCCTTCAAGACCGCCGTGGAGGCAGCAGGGGATGCCGCCGGGCTCGTTGTTGGTGGGCTGGCGGTAGGTCACGCCGTCCAGGACGAAGAGGCCTTCCGCGATGCGGTTGCCGTAGCGGCC
>DBWD01000002.1:919-3456 GCA_002308555.1 bacterium UBP3_UBA1247 | reverse complement strand
GTGACGGTCTGGCCAAGTTTATTCTTGGCGAAATACTTGGAGGTCACACTGGCCTTGCTGGAAGGGGCGGCCTGCTCCTGGACGGTTTCCGGAGCGGGAGCTTCCGCGGGGGCTTCAGTTGTTTGTTCCGGCGCGGTGGCGCAGCCGAAGGTTAAGAGCGCCAGACCGCATAAGAAGGCGCTGTAGACGTTGCTCTTCATATTTTTCTCCTAAGAAAGAAAAGGTTAGCGCGCCGGGAAACTCCCGGCGCAGAATACAGATTGGAACAAATAAATTATAGTGAAAGCGCCCTTATTTTACAATTCAGAAAAAAGAAGACCTTCCGCGGCGGGGTAGGAAAGCCGGGAAGGTCTTGCTAAGGCCGGGGTTTAAGAGCGGCCCGGGGGCGCTTATTTCACGCCGAAGCGGTATTCCGTCACGGTCCGGTAGGTCTCGCCGGCCTTGGTTATGGTCGACGGGAACTGGGGCTTGTTGGGGGAATCGGGGAAGTGCTGGGTCTCCATGGCCACGCCGCCGTTCTCCGCGATGGGCTCTCCCATCTTGCTCTTGATGTGCGGTCCCAGGTAGTTGCCGGTGTAGATCTGGATGCCGGGCTCCGCGGTCCAGACTTCCAGATAGCGGCCGGACTCCGGTTCGTAGAGGGCCGCGGCCTTGACGGGGGCGCCGTCCTTGCTCGGCTCGGCCAGGACGAAGTTGTGGTCGTAGCCTTTGCCGTACTTCAGCTGCTCGTTCTCCTCGCCGATCCTTTCGCCGATCTTGTGGGGCGTCGTGAAGTCGAAGGGCGTGCCTTTGACGGGCGCAAGTTCGCCGGTGGGGATGAGGCCCGGGTCGGTGGGCGTGTAGCGGTCGCAGAAAAGCGTCAGCTCGTGGTCGAGAACGGTGCCGTTGCCCTCGCCGCGGAGATTGAAATAGACGTGCTGGGTCATGTTGATGGGCGTGTCCTTGTCGGGCACGGCCTCGTATTCGATCCTCCAGACGTTGTCCGGGGTCAGGGTATAGGTGACTTTCACTTCCACTTTGCCGGGGAAGCCTTCCTCGCCGTCCGGGCTTTCCGTGGTGAAGACGATGCCCACCGTGTCGCCTTCCTGGAAGGGCAGGGCTTTCCAGACCTTGGAGTCCCAGCCCTTGACGCCGCCGTGCAGGCAGCAGGGCAGGCCGCCCGGGGCGTTGTTCTGGGCCAGCTTGTACTCCGTGCCGTTCAGGGTGAACTTTCCTCCCGCTATGCGGTTGCCGAAGCGGCCCACGAGGGTGCCGAAATAGGTGTCGGAGGCCTCGTAGCCGGCCACGTCGTTGAAGCCGAGGACGCAGTCCTCAAGCTTTCCCTCTTTGTCGGGCAGGAAAACGCGCGCGACTTTGCCGCCGAGATTGATGACGTCCATCCTGACGCCGCCGGCGCCCTGGAGGGTGTAAACGTTGACGTTCTCTCCGGAACTGGTCTTCGCCAGGAACTGCGAGGCGACGTAAGCTTTCGATTCTTCCATAATTTTTCCTTTTATTTATTGATTATCGTTGTTGCTTTCCACGGTCTGTTCGGTCTGGGCCTGGGGTTCGTTTTCCCTCGCGTTTTTGCCTATCTCGCTGGTCAAAAACATTAGCGCCACGCTGACTATGACCGAGATTATGATCCAAAGGCGCGCCCATTTGGAGAAGCGCAGGGCGGTTTGCTTGTCTCCCCTGGCGATCGCGCGGTTGGTCTGGACCGCGTAGTAGATCGCGATCAGACCCAGGGGCTGGCAGCAGATGACGGTGAAGATGATGGCGGCGATCAGGCTGTCGGGAACGTAGATGTCCCTGCCGGGATTGTTGGGGTCGACCACGATGAGCCTTTTGCGGCGCTTTTCTTCCAGCTTGCGGTGGTAATCCCGGTCTTGCTCGGAAAAATACTGCTCGTTCGACTCCTCCTCGTCCTCCCTTTCATGGTAGGTCTCTTTTTCGGGGTCGAAGGTCAGGACGCCGTCCTCGTCGTACAGGCTGTCGTCCTTGCGCGGGGACACCGCCGGCTTCTGGGCCGGGTTGGATCTTTTCCCGCACTTCTCGCAGTAGGCGCTGCCCGGGGCAGCCTCTTTTCCGCATTTCACGCAACGCATGTTCGTTTCCGTTTTTCCTTACAGGCTTACGCTTCTAATTTTACAAAAAAAGCCCCCGGGGGTAAACGGGGAGGCGCGCTCTCATTATGCTAAAATAAAAATACTATGGCTAACTTACTTAAAACTTTCGGCGCATTGGCGCTGCTTTTGGTTTTTTCCCTCCGCGCGCTTGGCGCGGAAGGGTATCCCGTTTCCTTCTCCCTGGTGGAGGAAGAGACTCTTAAGGTCGAGATCAAGCCGGGGGCCTACCTCTACGCCGACTTCAGTTTGAGCAACGGCAGCGTAGATTTGCCGGCGCCTGTCAAAAACGACCTGGGAGAGGCGGTCTACAAGAAGAGCTTTTCGGCTCCCTGCACGGTCAAGCTTCCCCTGGAGATCTCCTTCCGCTGCTGCGACAAGGATATCTGCTACCCGCCCCAGACGGTCACCTTGGGCGGCGAAAAGTCTTCC
>DBWD01000002.1:0-880 GCA_002308555.1 bacterium UBP3_UBA1247 | reverse complement strand
GAGCGCGGACTTCAAAGCTTTCCTCTCCGGCAAGGAGGAGGAAAAAGCCTCTTCCGGCTTCGGTATCTGGGCGCTCGTCATTCTCTTTTTCGGCGGCCTGCTTTTGAACCTGACGCCCTGCGTGCTGCCGGTCATCCCCATGACGCTGGCGGTCCTCGGCGCGAAATACGAAAAGGCCGGACCACGCCGCGGCGCGCTTCTGGGCGCGACTTACGGACTCGGCATGACGCTGACCTACGGTACGCTGGGCGCCATCGCTATCTTCATCGGCGGCAGCTTCGGCCAGTGGTACGACCTCTGGTACTTCAGGGCCGCCCTGGCTCTGCTCTTCATTGTTTTGGGCCTGGCGATGCTCGACCTCTTCATCCTGGACTGGAGCCGCTTCATAGGCAGGCCGCAGAACGTGTCCGGGAAAAAGGGCGGCGCCTTGCATGCTTTCTTCCTTGGCGTTCTGGCGGCGCTTTTGGCCGGCGCCTGCGTGGCCCCCGTCATCGTCTACGCCCTGGCGCAGGGCGCGGAGCTTTACAATAAGGGCAATTACCTGGGCTTGCTGCTGCCTTTCGTCCTGGGTCTCGGACTGGCCTCGCCCTGGCCCTTCTTGGGCGCCGGGCTCTCCTTCCTCCCGAAGCCGGGCGGCTGGATGGTCTGGGTGAAGCGAGCCATGGCCGTCGTGCTCATCGGGCTTGGCATATACTACGCCCTGGCGGTCCCGAGGCTCTTCCGCGCCGAGAACTACGCCTACTCCGAAACTGAGAAAGTTCCGGGCTATTATTACAACGACAGCATCAGCGCCGCTTTCAAAAAGAGCCGCGCGGAAAAGAAACCGCTTGTGGTCGACTGTTCCGCCAGCTGGTGCGCCTCCTGCAAAAAGATGGAGCGG
>DBWD01000089.1:10968-11121 GCA_002308555.1 bacterium UBP3_UBA1247 | reverse complement strand
GGCGAAGCAGCGGCAGACCAGTTTGCCTTCCAGCTCTTCCTTTTCCTCGGGCTTGATGCCGCGGTAGTCGTTGACCGCCGCTTCCAGGGCCTCGCTGCCCATGACGGAGCAGTGGAACTTGGCCTGGGGCAGTCCGCCCAGCTCCTCAACGAT
>DBWD01000089.1:729-10903 GCA_002308555.1 bacterium UBP3_UBA1247 | reverse complement strand
GCGATGGCGCTGGCGCAGCCGAAGGTCTTGAAGGTGGCCTTCTCTATGACCTCGGTCTCAGGATCGATCTTAAGGTAAAGATACATGACGTCGCCGCAGGCCATCGAGCCGACTTTGCCGATGCCGTTGGCGTCGGGAAGCTCCCCCATGTTGCGGGGGTTGCGGAAATAATCCATCACTTTGTCGCTGTAATCCCACATAGTTTTATCTTGCTTTGATTTTTTTAAGTTTGCTTTTGTTTCGCGTTGAAGGTCAGTACCCGGACTTCAGCCCGAGGCGGCGGTTCCTGGCGGAGGTCAGACGTTCGTTGAACTCGTTGAAGATGGCGTTGGGGACGCTGCGCTTCGGGAAGATCGTGGCGTATTCGCCCCAGTTGGCCGGCTCCTGGGTGAAGAGATCCTGGAAGATCGGCTCCAGGTTGGAACGGGAAATGGGGAACTTGTCCCTCTGGCAGCTGAAGCTCCAGAAGAGATGGTTCTCGTAGTTGTCGCGCTTGTCCGCGTTGTAGAGGTAAATGCTCAGGTCGAAGCGTTCGTACAGGAGGGATTCCTTGTAGTCGAAGCCCACCAGGAAGGTGAAGTCCACAAGCGAAGTGTCCTCCTTCAGGTCTTCCTGGGTGACCAGGACGTAGCCGTGGTCCGTGAGATATTTGGCGGTCATGCCCTGGACAAGGTCGGAGACGCCCCGGTCGTCCTCGCCCTTGAAGGGCAGGAAGCAGAAGCCCACGTAATTGCTGGGGCTGATGGCCAGGCTCTCCTCCACGGCGAAGTTGTTGTACTCCGTGCTGAAGAAGTAGGTGTTGCCGGTGGGCGGGTGCTTGTAGACGCAGGCGCAGTTGAAAAGGGCNNGCGGCGCAGAGCAGGGCAAAAAGAAGTTTTTTGGATCCCGTCATAGATTCTCCTCGCAGGGCTTGATGTCGACCAGCTGCAGTTCTATGGTTTTGTTGTTGCGGTATTCGTTTATGTAGGGGTAGACCACCATGTCGAACTTCGGGATCGACTCGAGCTCGTACAGTCTTTCGCTCCAGTTGAAGGCGAAGACCTGGCGGTAGCAGCCGTTCTGGACGACGGTGAACTTCAGATGCTTGCCCTTGATGACCTGGGGCTCGTCCGCCAAATTGACGCCTCTCACCAGGAATTTCGGCTCCGGGTTGCCGGCGCCGTGGGGCTCGCAGGCTCTCAGAAGCCCGATGAGTTCCTCGTCCAGTTCCTCCAGCTTCACTTCCGCGTCGATCTCCAGCCTGGTCTGGGGCGGCTCGCCGCTTTCGGCCTCCAGGGCCAGCTTGTTGAGCTCTTCCCTAAGCTTGTCGATGTTTTCCCTTCTCACCGAGAGTCCGGCGGCGATGCGGTGGCCGCCNNCCGCCGTAGTTCTCCAAAATGTCGCCGCAGCGCCTGAGGGCGTCGAACATGTGGAAGCTTCCGCAGCTGCGGCAGCTGCCTTTGCCAACGTCGCCCTGCATGGCGATGATGACCGTGGGCAGGCCGTAGCGCTCCACCATCCTGGAGGCCACGATGCCGATGACGCCGGGGTTCCAGTTCTCGCCGGCCACCACGATGACGTGGGGACCGTCGGGGTAAAGGCTGGGCAGGCTGCCGGGCGTTTTGGAAAGGTTGGCTATCTCTATGGGCAGGGTTTTCTCGAAAGCCGCCTGGGCTTTGCGGAAGATCTCCTTCTCGATCTTCTGGCGCTCCTTGTTGGCCTCCTCCAGCTCGTTCACCAGAACTTCGCCCATGGCGGCGTCCTTGGTGAGCATCAGCTCCACGGCGCTGGAGGCGTCGTTCACGCGCCCCGGGGCGTTCAGCCTGGGGGCCAGCGAGAAAGTCACGTCTTTGACGTCGCAGGTCAGGGAGCGGGTCTTTTCCATAAGTTTCTTGAGGCCCGGACGCACGGTGTTCCGGAGGGTGGCGAGGCCGTATTTCACGAAGACGCGGTTCTGGCCGTAGAGCGGGACCACGTCCGCGATGGTGCCCAGGGCCACGAGGTCGAGATAATTCTTCAGGTCGATGTCGGCGGCCTGCTTCATCTTTTTCGCGCCCGCTCTCTTGATGAGGCACCAGCAGAGCATGAAGGCGACGCCCACGCCGGCCAGGTTGTAGTAGCCGGCGTCTTCCGGGCTTCCGAGGCCGGATTCGATCTTGGGATTGATGACGGAATAGGCCGCCGGCAGTATGAAGGCTTTCATGCCGTTGGCCATGAAGAGGTCGGCCTGGGGGTCGAATTTCGGCTCGTGGTGGTCGGTAATGATAACGTCCACGTGGCGCTTTTTCAGGATCTCGACTTCCTCTATGGCGTTGATGCCGCAGTCGACGGTGATGAGAACCTTATAGCCGCGGTTGGCCAGTTCCTCGGCGCTTTTCGAGGTCAGCCCGTAGCCGTCCGAAAGGCGTTTCGGGATAAAATAATCCGCCTCTCCGCCAAGATTGCGGATAACTTCAGTCACAAGGGCCGTAGAGGTGACGCCGTCCACGTCATAGTCACCATATACGATGATCTTTTCGCCTTTTTTGATGGCTGCGAGTATGCGGTCCGCGGCGTTGCAAAGCGGCGTGTCGTCGATCTTGCGCTGCGGCAAATTCGAGAGTGAGCAATGGAGAAAATCCTCCACCGCCGACACTTCGTATAAGCCGCGGTTGCACATTACTTTTGCGAACGCAGCCGGATATACTTCGGAAAGATGTTTAGTGATTATTGAATCGGTGTCTTTAATTTCCCATGCCGTCCCTTGGTGTATCTTGGGCAGCTTGTGCAAAGTTTTCCTTTTGGTTTTACATTATTCTTTTCTTGATTTGTCATTAAATTTATTATACCATAAAGAAGATAAATGGAAAGGTCTCATCTTATGCCAAGAGCTTACAATTTCTGCGCGGGTCCGGCCATGCTTCCCACGGAAGTCCTTCTGAGGGTCCAGAGGGAGCTGACGGATTACGCCTCCAGCGGCATGTCCGAAATGGAATTAAGCCATCGCTCCGAGATGTTTAAGGCCATACTGGCCGAGGCGGAGGCGCGCTTGAGAAAGCTCATGTCCATTCCGGAGGACTACTGCGTGCTTTTCCTGCAGGGCGGAGCCTCCCTGCAGTTCCCCATGATCCCCATGAACCTTGGCAAAGGCGCCTACGTCATCACCGGACGCTGGGCTCAGAAAGCCTACGAGGCCGCCAAGCTCCAGGGCCGCGGCGTCGCCGCGGCCGGCAGCGCGGACAGGGATTTCGAGTACATCCCGAAAGTCGTTCCGGAGGACATTCCCGCGGACGCCGACTTCGTGCATATCTGCGACAACAACACCCTGTACGGCACCAAGTTTTTCAAGCCGCCGGAGGTCGGGGGCAAGCCCCTGGTCTCGGACATGTCCTCCTGCATTCTTTCCGCCCCCTGCGACGTCGGGAAATACGGTCTCATCTACGCCGGAGCCCAGAAGAACATCGGGCCCGCCGGGCTGTGCGTGGTGATCATGAGAAAGCCGCTTCTCGAGAAAGCGCTTCCCGACAGCGTTCCCCTGATGCTGCGCTACAAAACTTACTATGAGCACGGCTCCCTTTACAACACGCCGCCCACCTTCGCGGTCTACGTGGCCAATCTGGTCTTTGAGTGGCTGGAGAAGCAGGGAGGGCTCAGGGCCATGGAAGAGATCAACCGGGAAAAGGCCAGGCTGCTCTACGAGGCCATTGACGGCTCCTCGATTTACGTCAACAGAGTCTCGCCCAGAGACCGCTCCATAATGAACGTGCCGTTCCGGATCCGCAACAGGGAATTGGAGCCGCTTTTCGTCGCCGAAGCCGAAAAGAGAGGGCTCATGAACCTGAAGGGCCACTGGTCCGTGGGCGGGATCAGGGCGAGCATCTACAACGCCATGCCCAGGGAGGGCGTGGAGGCCCTGGTTCGTTTCATGCGTGAGTTCGAAACAAACAACATTTGAACCATAAGGAGAAACGATGAAAAGATTACCTGTCGCGCTGCAGCTTTATTCCGTGAGGGAAGACTGCGGGAAAGATTTTCCGAAAGTTCTGAGGGCCGTGAGAGAAATGGGCTACGAGGGCGTGGAGCTGGCGGGCTTCAACGGCCTGCACGTTTCCGACCTCAACGCGATAACGAAAGACCTTGATCTGAAAATCGTTTCCGCCCACGTGGACCGCGCGGAACTGGCGAAGGATCCCCTGGCCAGCGCCGAGCTTTACGAAGCCCTGGGCTGCCAATACGTGGCCTATCCCTGGTGCGGCCTGGACGAGCTGCCCGGCGGCGAGAAATACCCCGAGTTTGTCGAGACCACCAAGAAAATTTCCCGCTCCCTGAAGATCCGCGGCATCAGGCTGCTTTACCACAACCACGACCACGAGCTGAGCCTCTACGACGACAGGACGCTGCTGGACAATCTCCTCAACGACCTTGGCCCGGAAGTCATCAAACTGGAGCTGGACGTCTGCTGGTGCAAATACGCGGGCGTGGATCCCACCCGCTTCCTGCGCGACCACAAGGGCTGCGTGCCCCTGATCCACCTCAAGGATTACACCGGAACGAAAGAGGAGAAGAACTTCTCCTTCGCGCCCCTGGGCGAGGGCTGCCAGGATCTGGGCGACCTTCTGGTCTCCTCCCTGGAGTGCGGCGCGGAATGGCTGGTGGTGGAGCAGGACGAGCCCTCCGGCGGCCTTAGCGCCATGGAGTGCGCCAAGAGGAGCATCGAAACCCTTAAAGAACTGCAGAAATGAGCAAGACCTTCGAAGAATTCAAAGCGCTGCTGAAAAGGCACGCCCTGGGGCTGCCTTTCACTTCCTTCGTCTCCCTGGTGCTGAGCTCGGCGCTGCCTTTTTTGCGCTGGCCTTTCCACGCGGCTTTCCTGCAGACTCTCAAAAGGGCGGAAAAGGACGGGAAGCCCTTCCCGGACATTTTCTTCAACAACGTTTTCAGGCACGCCTGGCTTTATCTGCTGCTGATCTTCGCGGCTTTCCCGTTCCTTTACGCCTGCGTCCTGCTTTTCGCGTTTTCCTTTCTTTTCGGCGGGATCCTGGCCAACAGTATCCTGATCGTATTTTGCTCGGGTCTCTTTGTCTTTGCCGTTTTCCTTCTTCTGCATCCTCTTTCCTTTTATCTCGTCTATGCCTGGGAAAACGGCGAGAAAGGCTTCCTGGACGACCTGAGGAAACTGAAGGATTATTTTCTCCACTGGTTCGCCAGCCCCGGGAAGCATCTTTGGTTTTCCCTGAAATGTTTCCTGGTGTATTTCCTTTGCGGCCTGGTGTTCCTGGCGGCGGCGGGTTTCTTTTTCGGAGTCTGCTTCCTTCTGAACATGTTCCTGCTCCACCTTGTCACCGTGCTGCTGTCGTTTCTCGCGGTCCTTATTTTCGTCGTCTTGCTGGCCTTGTCCTTCCTTTACCTGGCGCCCTTCGTTTCCTACCTTACGCTCAAAATGTACGAGCCGCTGGCGCCCAAGGAAAACGGCGGCGGGGAATATTCCGACGTGGAGGAGAGCGGGGAGCCGCCTTACGGGGAAGTTGATTCCGAGCAGCTCAAGCACTGGAAACTTACGGTGGCTTACGACGGGACGAAGTTCTGCGGCTGGCAGATCCAGCCTGGTGTGAGGACCGTGCAGGGCGAGCTGCAGGCGGGTTTGAAAAGGCTTTTCAGGGAGGAAGTGACCGTCACGGCCTGCAGCCGCACGGACTCCGGAGTGCACGCCCAGGGTCAGACGGTGGACTTCTTCACCGCCCGGGACATTCCCCCCGAGAAACTTCTGCGGGCCCTGAACACTTACACGCCGGAGGACATCAGCGTCACGAAGATAGAGGAGGTCCCGCCCGATTTCCACAGCACCTTCAGCGCCCGCGGCAAGCACTACCGCTACACCGTTTTCACCGGCGAGGCGGACGACGTGATGACCAGGAATTTCCATCTCCTGCTGCGGCGTGAACTGGACATCGAAGCCATGCGGCGGGCCGCGGCCTGCTTCGTGGGCGAGAAGGAATACAAGGGTCTGCAGGTGAAGAGCGGCAAGCCGGAGGAGGCTACCGTGCGGCTGGTGACCGCCGCGGAGGTCAGAAGAGAAGGCGATCTTGTCATTATCGATATTTGGGGAAAGGGCTTCATGTACAAGCAGGTGCGCTCCATGGCCGGATTGCTGCTGGCGGTGGGCGAAGGCCGGGTCAGGGCTGAGGAGACGGAAGACCTTATGAGCGGCAAGGCGGGCGCCAGGAAGACCGAGGTAGCGCCGCCCCAGGGCTTGTGCCTGGTGAAAGTTTATTACGATCAGGAAGAATTCGAGAAAAGGCTCTGATGAAAAATTTTCTGGTAGGACTCATCCCCGGCGGACTCTGCGGCAAAATATTCCGCTTCTTCGCCACCCTCAGGCGGCCGGCCTTTTTCGCGCGCTTCATGATCAGCCGTTTCGCCGAACTCTATTCCATAGACGTCCGCCTGGCTGACGTTCCGGAGAAGGGCTTCTCCGATCTGCTGGAATTCTTCCTGAGGGAGCCGAAGCCCGAGGCGCGGCCCGTCGACTCAGATCCCGCCGTGCTGGTGACGCCCACGGAATCGCTGCTCTCCCAAGCGGGGAATGTGACGGAAAAAGAGATCCTGGTGGTGAAAGGGGAGAAGTGCTCCTTCGAAACTCTGATGGGAAGGGACTGCGCCGCCTACGAGGGCGGCCTTTACGCCATCCTTTATCTTTCCCCCGCGGATTTCCACCGGATCTACGCGCCCTGCGACGCCAGGCTTCTTAACGCGAAGCTTATCAGGGGCGCCAAAAAGCCGGTCTTCCTTTCCTGGGTGGAGAAGCATCCCGAGGTCTTCGTGACGAACCAGAGGGTGGTCATGGAATTCGACACCGGGAAAGGCCGCTTCATCATGGCGGCGGTGGGGGCCCTGAACGTGGGCGAGATAACGACCAAGTTCCCGCTGCCCTCGGAGGGCGGCTTCGAGGCGGAGAAAGGCCGCGAGATCGCGGCTTTCGAATTCGGCTCCACCGTGGTGATCGCCTTCGAGAAGGACCGCTTCGGCTGGCGGGATGGCTTGGAGGCGGGCGCGAAGCTCAAACTGGGCGAAGCGCTGGCTATCTTCCGGAAATAAGCCCCCTTGACAAAAGGGAGCGGGATAGAGTATCATATGACCGCTCAAACTGGCATTATAGTTTTGGGCGAAAGTTATTTGAAAGGCAATTGCGCTCAGGCAGCACTATCGAAGGCAAAAAGGAGGTGATGTGTCAGTTAACAACAGGCCGTGTGTTGCCATTTGGGGCGAATGCAAGATATAAATGAGGATCCTGAACAAGGGATCTTTTAGTCCAGTCCTTCGGCTGATCAGGCAAGCCGCGCGGTCGGGGTGTTTCCGTTTACGGAATGAAAAGTGACCGCCGCCGAAATCTGATCGAAAAAGGAAAAGGGGACAAACACATATGAATAACGACACTATTGTGATCAGCGGCGACATTCAGGTCAACTTCTGATCTTGGAAAAACGACCTCCCGGCAGCGGGAGGTCTTTTTTTGTTGCCACGGACCCGCTCTCTTTGGTATAATAACCCAAATAATCAACAAAAAAAGGGTTAGAAATGAAAAAACTTTTTTTCCTTGTCTGCGCGGCTATGATCCTTTGCGCCTGCAAGAGCGCCTCCAAGGGCGAAGCGAAGGCCCCGGCCCCCAAAGCCTGGCCGAAAGTCGGCATCCAGCTCTATTCCTTGAGGAGCGATTGCGAAAAGGACCTGGAAGGCGTTCTGAAGGCGCTTTCCGAGGACGGCTACGACGGAGTGGAACTGGCGGGCTTCTATCAGTACTCCCCGGAAAATTTCAAGAAACTTTGCGACAAATACGGCCTTAAGATCATCTCCGCCCACGTGGGCAGGAAAGAGCTTGTCGCCGACCCCGTCGGACAGGCGAAACTCTACGCCTCCCTGGGCTGCAAGTACGTCGCCCTGCCCTGGGCCGAGCGCGGCATGGACCTGCCCGGCGCCCCCGGCTACCACTTCAATTATCTCGACGACCTCAGGACCGTCTCGAAAGCCCTCAAGGACGAAGGTATCCAGCTGCTTTACCACAGCCACGATTTCGAGTTCGTGGATTACAACGGAAAGCTGCTTATCGACGTTCTGCTGGACGACTGCGGCAAGGAAGTCCTGCAGTCCGAATTGGACACCTGCTGGTGCCACGTGGCCGGCACCGATCCCAGCGAGTTCATGCTGGCCCACAAGGGCCTCTGCCCCCTGGTCCACTTCAAGGATTACGTGGGAACGCCCGGCGGCAACATGTACGCTTTGATCGGCAAGGAAAGCGAGCAGGGCGAGAAAGCCGAGACCTTCGAGTACCGTCCGGTGGGCGACGGCAAGCTTGATCTGCCCGGAATGCTCAAGGCCGCCAAGAAAGCCGGGACCAAGTGGGTCATCGTGGAGCAGGACGAGCCCAGCCCCGGGACCACCAGCCTGGAATGCGCCAAAAAGAGCATCAAGAACGTCAGGAAAGCGCTTAAGTCGCTCTGAACATATTTAACCAACAAAAAAGAAAATCTGTGAAAAAATTCTATCTTTCAAGCCTGATACTGGCGGCGCTTTTTGTTTCCGCCTGTTCCTACAGCCCTTACAACGACAACTACTACCGCTCCCAGAATAGTCCCACTCACGTCGGCCGGACGACCGACCATCCCGAGCTCATCGATTGCGGGGAAGCGAACGATCAGCTTCTATACCGCATCTATACCGGCAAAGGCTACGACCCCATTGGCCACGCCGCTTTCACCTATGACAAGAGTTTCATGAAGGACAACCTCGGCGAGCTCTACGAGAAGGCCGTGGAAGTCAAGGCCGACATCGTTACCTACACCGTCAAGAAAGTCAGCACCCTGCATGAGAAAGAATCGCACAAGGTCGACCTTTACGAATACCGCGCCATCTTCTGGCAGAAGAGCGAATATACTCCGAGGCTTGGCGGCGAATGCCGCAGCCTGACCGACGACGAGGCGACCAAGTACGGCGTGAACGGCATCCTGGTGACGGCCATTCTGCCCAACGGCGCCGGCTTCAAGGGCGACGTGAGAGTGGGGGACATCATCACCTACGTCAACGGCCAGCAAATGGCGAGTTTGCAGATCTTCCGCGACGCCATCACCAAGTACAGCGGCAAGACCGTGACGGTGACCGTTCTGAGGAACGGCCAGAGCGTCGACACGATAGTCAAGCTCGACCCCGTGATGTAATGCTCAAGATAGGCTGTCATCTTTCCTCCGCTGGAGGGTACATGGCCATGCTGCGGGACGCCGTCTCCATCGAGGCCTCCACCTTCCAGTTCTTCACCAGGAATCCCAGGGGCGGCGCCGCCAAACCGCGGGATCTGGAGGACGAGAGGAATTTTGTCAGCCAAAGGGAAGGGGCCGGGATAAAAGCCATCCTGGCCCACGCTCCCTACACGCTTAATCCCTGTTCGGCGGATCCCGCCGTCAGGGATTTTGCTTTGCGCGTCATGGCCGACGACATGGAGCGCCTGGAAGGCGTGCCAGGAAGCCTGTACGTCTTCCATCCCGGAAGCCACGTGGGACAGGGGATCGAGAAGGGCATAGAGCTCATCGCGGAATTTTTGAACAAGATCCTGAAGCCTGAGCAGTCCACCTATGTTATGCTGGAAACGATGGCCGGAAAAGGCAGCGAGGTGGGCTCGCGCTTCGAGGAACTCAGGGCGATAATAGACCGCGCGGAGGTGAAGGAAAAGCTGGGCGTCTGCCTGGACACCTGCCACGTCAGCGACGCGGGCTACGACATAACGAACGACTTGGACGGCGTGCTTTCACATTTTGACAATGTGATCGGCCTTGAACGTTTGCGGGCCGTGCATATCAACGACAGCAAAAACCCCCTCGGTTCGCACAAGGACCGCCACGCGCCCATCGGCGAGGGAACGCTTGGAATGGAGACCTTCCGGACGATAGTGAACCATCCGGCTCTTAAAGAGCTGCCTTTCTTTTTGGAGACGCCCCAGGATCTCGAGGGCTACGGCCGCGAGATCGCTTTGCTGCGCTCTCTGTAAGGATCACCGAAAATCTTCTTCGTAGAAGACCTGGCAGAAAAGCCTCAGGGGACACGGGCCGGAGATCTTCACGTTCGCCCTGCCCTTGTTGTTCACCTTGATACTGAAGGTGTTGAAATCCATCTCTCCCTTGTAGACGAAATTTTTGCCTTTTTTAGTCAGCGGGAAGGAATGGACGTTGAT
>DBWD01000089.1:465-712 GCA_002308555.1 bacterium UBP3_UBA1247 | reverse complement strand
CGTCTTCGGGCGGGCCGTAGGAGACTTTTCCGTTTATGGAAACGGTCTCTTTGTCGGGTTGGACGACATATTCGTCCTGGAGGGAATGGGCGGTGAATTCGAAGCCGGTCTTGGCGCCGTTCAGCTTGTAGACGAGCTTGGCGTTCTTCGGCGTGTAGGTCACCTGGAAATTATCCCCCTTTTTGGTGATCATCTTACCATCGTGCCATACGGCGTCGATGAGGGGGCCGATCTCGCTGGCGTAAAT
>DBWD01000089.1:0-345 GCA_002308555.1 bacterium UBP3_UBA1247 | reverse complement strand
TGAAAAGGACATCAGAACGAGAAGCAAAAAGATTTTTTTCATAGTGTGGATTCCCTTTGATTGTATCTTAATAAATGTTATCAAATTTCCGGTTCCTTTCAAAGCGGGGGATCAGGCTCGCCGATTGTTTTAAACAGGGGTTTTTGGTATCATCTCTTAATAGTAATTTTTTATCAATCAATCCTAAATCAACCTTATCAAAGGAAAAGTTATGGCTACAACCAAAAAAGCGGCCCCCGCCAAAAAGGCTCCCAAGGCTCCGAAGTACGTCTACACCTTCGGCGCCGGCAAGGCGGAAGGCAACAAAGACATGAAGAATTTGCTGGGCGGCAAAGGCGCCAACCT
>DBWD01000079.1:4455-4649 GCA_002308555.1 bacterium UBP3_UBA1247 | reverse complement strand
GCCCCGCATTTCCGCAGCGTCTCCAGGTAAAAGTCCCAGACGAGCCGCACGGCCCAGTTGTCATCCTCGTCCTCGCAGGCCGGGTTCACCTGGTATTTGGCGTCCCTGGACCGCTGCATTTCCCAGAGGATCTTCTCCGGGTTGAATTTCTTGCTGGTGGACCTCAGCTGGCGCAGCCCCTTCCTCACCACGGA
>DBWD01000079.1:0-4435 GCA_002308555.1 bacterium UBP3_UBA1247 | reverse complement strand
GTGAAGGCGGAGGGCAGGGAAAAATAATCCGCGTGCTCCCTCACCATGCGCAGGCCCAAACTGTGGAAAGTCGAGATCTGCATCTCCCTCGCGGCCTCCCCGGCGACGGCGCGTATCCTCTCCTGCATTTCCCTGGCCGCCTTGTTGGTGAAGGTCACCGCCAGGATGTTGGACGCGGGGATCCCCTTCCCGAGCATGTTGGCGATACGGTAGGTGATGGTCCTGGTCTTCCCGGTGCCGGCGCCGGACAAGACCAGCACGGGTCCCTCTATGGTCTCGGCGGCTTCCCGCTGCCTGCTGTTCAGTTCCGAAAGGTCCACTCTCATGTTGGCCATTATAGCAAAAGAGCCTCTCTCCCGGACAAGTAAAATGCCGTCACGGCTTTAGCCGAAAGGAACGCGGGAAACGCCCGCTTACGCTTTGACAAGGACCTTGCCTTAGTGTAAAATAAATAATGGAAATCATCATTTAATCAATCAGCGGCAGACATTATATGAACAGCATTTATCTACCCCTTCTGCGCGACCAGCTTTCCCGCCTGAAAGAAGCCGGCGCCGAATACGCCGACGTGCGGTTCCACGACTACGACGAATCAGAATCCCTCTTCTTCCTCCAGGGCGAACTGCGCAGCTGCGAGCAGAACTCCAAGTTCGGCCTGGGCGTGCGCGTCCTCTGCGACGGCGCCTGGGGCTTCGCCTCCGCCTCCTCGCTTTCCGACCTGGACGGCACCTTCCAAAGAGCCTTCAACTCCGCCAAGGAAGCCGCCAAGTGCATCGAGCGACCGGTGAAGCTGGCGGAAAGGGACGTGCTCCAAAACGCCCGCTTCAAATCTCCCTGCAAAAAAGATCCCTTCGACGTTCCCCTCGAGAAAAAGATCGATTTCTTCAAAAGCGTGGACGAGCAGCTGCGGAAAGACTTCGTCAAGCAGCGCTTCCTCAGCTACGAGTCCGAGCACCGTCAGATCCATTTCCTTGACACGGAAGGCTCCTACGGCGTCCGCGACATCGTGGACATCTTCGCGGGCATGCGCGTGGTGGGGATAGACGTGGACGGCCTCAGCCAGGAACGCACCTACAATCTTACCCTGGACCCCAACGGCACCAGGGGCTGGGAGCTTTTGGAAGATCCGAAATGCTTCTACGACCACGCGGAAAGGATCGTCAGCGAACTGCAGTCGGTGCTCAGCGCCCCCATTTGCCCCAAGGACGTGCGCTCCGTCATACTGAAGCCCGGCATCATGTTCCTGCAGACCCACGAGGTCGTGGGCCACGCCCTGGAGCTCGACCGCATCCTGGGCTACGAGCTCTCCTTCGCCGGCGGCTCCTTCGTAAGACTGGAGGACTTCGGCAGCCTCAGATACGGCTCTGACAAGATGAACGTGGCGGCCGACGCCACCATGCCGAACTCCCCGGGCTCCTTCGGCTTCGACGACGACGGCGTCCCCTGCCGGAACGTCACGCTCATTAAGAACGGCATCCTGCAGAGCGCCCTCACCTCCCGGCAGACCATCACGGAAGCCAACGAGAAGGCCGGCATGATCATCTTCGACAGGTCCGGCGCCTCCAACCGCGCCATGGACTTCACCAGGCCGCCCATCGAGCGCATGACCAACATCAACATCCTGCCCGGCACGGACGGCACATTGGAAGACATCGTCAGGACCACGGAAAAAGGCATCATCATGGACGGCGACCGCTCCTGGTCCATCGGCTCCAACCGCGAACAGTTCCACTTCGCCTGCGAGATAGGCTGGCTGGTGGAAGGCGGGCAGATAACCGGCATCGTCAGGAACCCCACCTATTCCAGCGCCACGCTGCCCTTCTGGCGTTCCATGTCCGCCGTGGGCAACGCCTCCACCTGCCAGCTCGTCCAGGTGGCCAACTGCGGCAAGGGCCTTCCCAGCCAGATCATGCGCCTGGGCCACTGCGTTCCCGTCTGCCGCTTCGACAACGTTCAAATCGGTCTGTGACCGTTAGGAGTATATTATGAAAGAAACTTTTGCCTTAGCCGCCAGCGAGCTTCGCAATTTCGCCCGCGAGCGCAACATCACCGCCGAGTTTTATTTCCACCGCGGCATCTCCAAACTGGTCCGCTTCGCGAACTCCGGCGTCTCCTCCAACACCAGCGAGGACACCTTCTCCCTGGACGTCGACGTCTCGTTGGGACGCGCCAAGGGCTCCTTTTCCACCACCACGTCCCCCAAGGACATCGACAGCATGAAGATCGCACTCCTGAGGGCCGCGGAGATCGCCAAGTTCGCCCCCCCGGTAAGCTTCGAGCGCAAGATCCCGACCCTGCCGGAAAGGCTTCCTGACGACAGGAACTTCGACCAGCGCATCCAGAACATGACCACCGCCGACGCTTTGGAACTGGTCGGCCAGGCCACGGACGACCTTCTGGAGGAAGGCCTTTCCCTGGCGGGCATGGTCTCCAGCGGCGCCATCTACGAAGCGAAGGCCAACACCCTCAACAACAACCTGCTCTATCACTCCGGCACGGACGCCAACATGGAGCTGGTCATCACCAGCGACAAGGAAAAATGGGAGATCCAGACTTCCCAGTCCGCGGTCAAGTTCAGCCAGTTCGCCCCCGAGGAGATCCGGGAGGAACTGGCCCTGCTCCTGGAGCAGTACAAGAACAGGGAACGCGTGAGCGTGCCGGTGGGCGATTACGAAGTGGTCTTCGGACGGGACGCCATAGCGAACCTCATCAATTACTTCAACTGGATCGGCTACAACGGCCGCAGCCTCAGGCACGACATGAGCTTCCTTAGGGAAGAGGACATCGGCAAACAGGTCTTCAGCCCGATCCTCACCGTCGTCGACGACCCCGGCTTCTCCGACACTTATCCCTACGCCTTCGACATGAACGGCATCGAGCGCCAGGCCTTCCCCCTTATCAAGGAAGGCGTCTTCCAGAACTTCTTCTGGAACAAGGAGACCTGCGAGGAATTCGGCGGCGAGCCCACCGGGCACGACGTCCCCAGCCTGTCCATCGCCATCGGCTCCGGCAACACGCCCGTTAACACGCTCCAGGACCTCCTGGAGGCCCCTAGGGAAAAAGACATACTCTTCATCCCCTACCTCCACTATATGGGCATTGTGAACGCCCCCAAGGGCATCGTCACCGGCTCCACCCGCTTCGGCGCGCTCTATCTCAGGAAGGACGGCTCCATAGCGGTCCCCTACAACATGCGCTTCACCGCCTCGCTCCGGGACCTCTTCTCCAACATCAAGTGGATCTCCCAGAGAAGGGCCTCCCTCAATCTTTCCTCCCTCTACGGCAGAAGAAACCCCGAAGCGATGCTCACCCCGCGCTTCACCTGCATAGAAAAAGTTCCCATCACTTTATCCAACACCGCTTTCTAGGAGAAAAAATGAGCATAGGCTACACTGAAATAATCGTAATCGTCCTCATCATCCTTCTCCTCTTCGGCGCCAAACGCATCCCCGAACTCGCCAGGGCCCTGGGCAAAGCCAAAAAGGAATTCCAGAAAGCCAAGGACGAAGTCGAGACCGAAACGGAAGAGATAGTGGCGGACGAGAAGCCTGAAAAGTCCGAGAAGACAGAAGAGAAACAAGAAAACTAAGCCGCCCATGGAAGACAATTCTTTCCTGGGACATCTGGAGGAACTAAGGAAAGTCATCCTCCGCTCCCTGGCGGTAGTCGCCGTCCTGTTTCCCTTCTCCTGGTGGGCCGCGGGCCGGCTCATCCCGTTTCTGACCAGCTCGCTTCTCCCCCAGGGCCACGCCGCCCTCCATTATTTCTCCCCCATGGAGGCCTTCATCGCGGAGCTCAAGCTGGGCGCCATCATATCCTTCGCCCTGGCCTTCCCCTACGTCGCCTGGCAGTTCTGGCAGTTCGTGGCCCCCGCCCTCTATAAGAACGAGAAAAAGGTCCTAGGAAAAGCCGTGATCTTCTCCTCCCTGCTCTTTATTGCCGGCGCCGCCTTCGTCTTCTTCGCGATCCTGCCCATCCTCATGCGCTTCGCCTTCAGCTTCGCCTCCCCCCACCTCAGGCCCGTCTTCGGGCTGGCCAACTTCCTCAGCCTGGCCGGCGGACTAATGCTAGCGGGCGGCCTCGTCTTTCAGCTCCCCCTCGCGACGGTCATCCTCGACCGCTTCGGCCTGGTCAACAGGGACAAGCTCAAGAAAGCCCGCCCCTACGTGGTCGTCATCCTTCTCATCCTGGCCGCCCTGGCCACTCCCCCGGACGTGGTCAGCCAGCTCCTCCTCTTCGCCCCTGCCTACGCCCTCTTCGAACTGGGCGTCCTCTTCACCCGCCCCGCTCCCAAAGAATAAAAAAATCCCGGAGCGTAGCCCCGGGATGAATAAGAAAAAATAATTAATATCGTTTAAGCTTTTTTCCTGAACCAGAAGCAGCCACAGCCGTAATTGCAGGCGTCGGCGTCCGCTTTGGTCGCGTGCTCGATGAA
>DBWD01000138.1:2597-8879 GCA_002308555.1 bacterium UBP3_UBA1247 | reverse complement strand
CTGGCGGACAGCCTGAACAAAGTTTACGCCCATCTGCAGGGCGCCATCGAGTTTCCCGAGGACGTGGACGAGGACAGGGAAAAGTGGCTGGCCGAGCTCAAGAAGGCCGAGGCGGTCCTGAAGGATATACTGAAAAACGCCAAGACCTCCGCCAAGGTCAAGGACGGGCTGCGAGCGGCCATCGCCGGCCGCCCCAACGCCGGAAAATCCAGCCTTTTCAACTGCCTCCTCAGGGAGGAGCGGGCGCTTGTCACGCAAGTACCGGGAACCACCAGGGACGTGCTGCGAGGTGAACTGGAAATAGGCGGGCTCAGCGTCATTCTCTCCGACACCGCCGGTCTGAGGAAAGCCAAGGGCAAGATCGAGGCCCTTGGAGTCGAGAAAGCCCGGGAGAACCTGGAGGAGGCGGACGTCATATTGTGGCTGGTGGACGGGAACAAAAAGCTCACCGCCAGGGAAAAGGAGGAGATCGCTTTCTGGAGCGCCAGGAAACCCCTGCTGGCGGTAAGCAGCAAAAGCGACCTGAACGTTGCGGAGAACGGCCTGCCGGCCTGCTCTTCCCTCAGCGGGGAAGGGATCGACAAGATCAGGGATTTCCTGAGAAAGCAGGCGGAGGAGATACTGAAAGACCACGAGGACCTGATCCTTCTGAAGGCCAGGCACGAAAAGCTGCTGAAGTCGGCGCTCGCCAATCTGGGCAAGGCCCGGGAAGGTTTGGAAAAGAAAGCCTTCAGCGAGCTGGTGGCCTGCGACTTGGGTGAAGGCCTGGAAAATATTTGGGAAGTAACGGGCAGGAAGACGCCGGACGAAATACTTGATATAATTTTTGGAGAATTTTGCGTCGGCAAATAAATTATGCGCAGCAGGCTTATATACATATTCTGGCTGGTCGTGGGTCTGACGGCCTTCATAGTCCTGGGTTACTACTACAGGCAGCTGGAGCGTTCCGAAAGGCACCTGGCCAAGAAGATGCGCTATTTCAAGATCTCCGATCCTTACAGGACTTACCAGCAGCTAATGCCGCAGCTGCATGCCTGGCGCAAGCCTGAGAACCCCGCCGAGCTGAAGGAATATTTCACCAAGGACCGCTCCTACGTTTACCAGAGCGAGCAGGAGTTCAACGATTACCTGAAGAGCTTCGGGAAGGAAGGCCGGGAATCCTACCTCCGCTCGGCCAAGCGGGTGCTGCTCTCCCCGGTCTCCCGGGAGACCAAGGAGCGCTACATCAACGGCAACAACCTGAGCTTCGACGATTCCGCCTTCATTCAGTTCACCACCAACGACCTTAAGCGCCCCCGCCGCGAGTTCATGTGGGTGGAGGCGGTGGACTCCGAGGAGGCGGCCTGGGAATGGTGGCGCGACAAGGATCCCATCCTGAAGAAAGCCAAGGAAGACAAAATAATCGCGGACTACAAGGACCTGCTCTTCCTGGCGGTGGATCCCCTGGAGCTCACCAACCGCTACGAGCTTCTGAAAGACGTGGCGGACGAGGAGATCTACACCGCGGCCCTCAGGAACGAGGCCCCGGCCCAGGGCCTGGACAAAAGACTTTTCAAGGTCAGCAAGGGACGCCTGGGCGCTTCCGGCTTCGCCCTGCAGCCGCCCCTGACCGTTTCCGAACAGTTCAACCGCTGGCGGGAACTGGGTCTCACCAATCTTCTGCACAATTACCTGCTGCCCCGTTCCAACGGCTTCTGGGCGGTGGTGAGGATAGACGGCGGCGAAGGCAAGAAAGCCGAGGCCGCGCTCAAACTGAGCGAGCTGCACGGCACCAACGACCTGCCGTTGGTCATCTGCGAAGGCGCGCTGAAACTGGAATACCAGAAGAAAATGAACGCCCTCATCAAGTGGGTCATGCTCTGCTGGCTCCTGGTCTTCGGGCTCATAGTGGTGCTCCAGACCATCCGCCAGTTCTTCCTGCATTTCCTCATGGGCCGCGGCTTCGTGCCGGAGGTCATGTACCGCTTCTATTCTCCCGGCGCCCGGGCCTATCTCATCAGGAACGGCTACAAGACCTTCACCCACGTGATGACCTTGGAAGAGGTCGAGAGGAAGAGGAAGGAAGGCCAGGAAGTTCCCGAAGTGATGGTCATGCGCGTGCACGAGAAGAAAGGCAACATCCGCAGGATCGACTCCATCCAGCTGGAAGCCGGCTTCCGCTCCATCTGCCCCAGCGGGCAAGTCTGGGTGAAGAGGGCCTACGGCAAAGGCATGAAGGAACTGAGAAGGGAATTCATCAACATGCGCCGCATGACCCGCCGGGGCGTGAAGACGCCCAAGATCCTGTCCTACTGCGAGGCCCAGTGGAAGGGCTACTGGTGCGGATATCTGATGATCGCCAACCTGGACGGCCTGGTGCCCTTCGACTACTGGCAGACTTATTCGGCCCCTTACCTGGAAGAGAAAGAGCGCTCCGAGATCGTGAGAAGCCTTTCCATGAGCATGTCCGGCTGCCTGAGGCGCTGTCACCGCCACGGCATCTTCAAGCTGCAGCTTTTCGGCAAGCACATTTTCTTCGACCCCAAGGATCTCAAGGCCGGCGTGACTTTGATCGACGTGGAGAAGGCCTGCTGCCTGAACGACACGGAGCTTTCGCTCCTGAGGCGCTTCCCCTGGCTTTACAAGCGCTACCTGGCGCCCGACCTGGCTTTCCTGAACCGCTATCTGTTCTGGGAACTGTGGCCCCTGAAGGAGCGCCTCAGGATGTACGTCAACTACTGCCGCCGTTCCAGCTTCCCGGGCGCCGATAAGATCCCCCTGAACGCGGAAGAGCGCGCCAGGCTGGACAAGGTCTCCCGGATCTGCGTCAAGAAGGGCTACGGCCAGTACCAGAAAGTAGGGGACGTTTTCCTGAACGTGGCTTGCTACGACGAGATCAGGGACACGCTGCCCAGAACTTTCCGGGAATACTTCGCCATCACCTCCGAGGAGAACGTCACCAGGAAGAAAGGCCGCACGGTGGTCAAGATCCAGCGGGGCGGGAAGACTTACTATCTCAAGCGCCACACCGGCATGTCCTGGAAGGACGCGCTGCTGGAATACTGCCGCCACGGCCGCCGCATGAGCAACGCCAGGCTGGAGTGGAAGGCCATGCAGATCGCGGATTCCCTGGGCATTCCCAACATGCCCTTCCGGGCCTTCGGCGAGAAATTCTCCGCCTTCCGGGAGAGATCCTCTTTCCTTTTGACGGAGGCCCTGCCTCCCGGAAGGACGGTGGAGGACCAGCTCCGGGACGGACTGGACCTGCCCCTGGCGCAAAGGATCCTGCTGTGCAAAAGGATCGCCGGGATCGCCAGGAAACTCCACGGCGCGGGCTACGTCCACAAGGATTTTTACCTGGGCCACTTCTACGTGGTGGGCGACCTAATGAAGGACGACTACGTCCTGCATCTCCTGGATCTGCAAAGGCTCGCCAGGGGCGCCAAAATTTTGAACCGCTGGTCCCTGAAAGATATGACGGCCCTTTATTTCTCGGCCCTGCCTTTCCTAAAGGACGGGCTGATCTCCCGGACCGACATGCTGAGGCTCTATCACTTCTACGTGGGCCGGGAGAGGCTGGAGGAGAAGGACAGGAAGTTCCTCGCCAAGCTGTTCCTGAAGGAAAAGAAGATCGCCAGGCACACGGAGAAACTTTTGGCGAAGCGCCGCAAGCGGGGCGAGTTGGAAGGCCTGGTGAAATGATAACGGAAAAAGAAAAAAGCGGACTTTTCGAAGTCCGCTTTTTTCTTTGCCCGCGACGCGCGCCCGCGCGTTTTTTATTTGCCGTGCCTGCCGGGCAGGATGAGATTCAATATGATGCCGACGATGGCCGCGAGCCCGATGCTGCTCAAGGAGAAGCTGCCCACCGTGAACACGGCGCCGCCCACGCCGGCGGAGAGCATGGCCGTGGAGGGGTCCAGCCCCACCAAAAGCGGCATCAGGACCAGGGCCCCGAAGGCCACGAAGAGAAACTGGACGCCGACGACCGTTTTGTGGAAGGAAGTAAGCTCTTGGTTCATCGCTGGGAATGTCCTTGTCGCTTCGGGAGGCTCTCGCTCTCCCTATGTAAAAAAACGCCCGCGGTCCTTCAAAAGGGGCGGGCGGAAAAAATAATCGCGGGAAGATCAGGCAGGCTGCCCGGCGGCGGCTTCGGTCGCCTCGGCCACGGGCTCCTCCTGCTTTGGCATGAAATCCAGGATGGCTTTCGTGGGGCAGTTCTGGAGGCAGAGTCCGCACATGGTGCACTTGCTCTTGTCGATCCTGGCGACCAGGCCGTCCATGCTGATGGCGCCCGCGGGGCAGTTCTTCACGCACTTCTGGCAGCCGATGCAGGCCGTGGGGCAGAATTTGCGCTTGACTACGGGCTTGTCCTGGGAGAGGCAGCTGACCTGGATGGAGCGGGAGACGGGGCCCACGGCGATGACTTTCCTGGGGCAGGCCCGCATGCAGCCGCCGCAGCCGCCGCACAGTTCCGTGTCGATCTTGGGCAGCTGGCCCGGCTCTATGGAGATGGCGCCGAACTGGCAGGCTTGCACGCAGTCGCCGAATTTCAGGCAGGAGAACTTGCAGGAGTAGGGGCCCTGGGCGGGGATGGCGGCCGCGGCGCAGGTCTGGGGTCCGCTGTAGTCCGTCTCGAAGGAGGAATGGCCCTGGCAGCGCAGGTAGGCCACGTTCTTCTCGAAGTCGCCCAGTTCCTGGCCCATGATGGCGGCGATCTTCTGGGCCACTTCCTTGCCGCCGGGGGCGCAGTGGTCGAAGGCGGCCTTGCCTTCGGCGACCGCCGAGGCGTAGGCCGAGCAGCCGGCGAAGCCGCAGCCGCCGCAGTTGGCGTTGGGCAGTATCTCCAGGATGGCTTCCACCCTGGGGTCGGTCTTCACGGCGAAAACTTTCGAGGCCACGGCGAGCCCCATGCCGAAGAGGAGGCCCAGGCCTCCCATGCAAATAAGCGCGTAGAGCATTTCAAACCTGCGTTTTTGAAGGTTATCTCAAGATTGGAAAAATTTTAGCAGAAAGCCCGGGGGAATGCAATTTCAAACGGGGTTTCGGTTTGACACCGGTTGGCCGAAAAGGTATAATATCTTTAATAATCAGTTAAGGAATATCTATGAAGATCACGAAACTGCTTTCTCTTTTAGCTTTCCTTTTTGTTTTCAGCGCCGTCTGCGGCGCCGCGCCTTCCGCGCAGGCGGAGGAGGCGGTCAACAAAGCCCTGAAAATGGCTGACAAGGCCCTCACTTCCGCCATTCCGGCCCTGGAGAACGCCGAGAAGAACTATCCTTTCCACCCGGCCAACATGGAAGTGCTTTACCAGCTGGCCATGGCCTACGTGGAAGTGGGCCGCTACGAGGACGCCAACAAGACTCTGGACAAGCTTTCCCAGCGCTACGGCAAATACGCCGACACCATCCAGCGCGTGGACGAGGCCAAAGTCGCGAAAGCCCACGTCCTGGTGGCCCAGGGCAAATACGACGAGGCGCTGGCGCTGGTCCAGAAATTCCTGAGGGAAGTGCCCAAGAGCCCGGCTAGAAACTCCGCCTACCTGGAGTACGCCAAGGTGCTGGTCAAGAAGGGCAAATACGATGAGGCTAAGAAAGCCATCGCGGACTTCACCAAGAACCCCAACCACGAGCTTTTCATTCCCTCGTCCTACGTCCTGGCGGAGATCTACGTCAGGAACGGCCAGCCTGAGGAAGCCGAGAAGATGATGCGCAACATCCTGAAGACCAACAATAACAAGGACGTCCGCATCGCCACCTTCTACAAGCTGGGCGAGATTTACCGCGGCTGCAGCAACTACGTGGGCGCCATCAACGTTTACCGCCGAATCAAGACCCCGGGCAAGAAACCCGATGACCGCGCCCAGAACGCCGGCATCCTCTGGGAGATCGCCCAGACCTACGAGCAGCTCGGCCACTTCCTGGAAGCCAGGATCGGCTTCGACGGCATCATGCGCCTTTACCCGGAGGTGGAGTTCTCCACCCAGGCCTGGTTCCGCGCCGTGCAGAGCGACATTTCCGCCGGCGACTTCAAGCGGGCCGAGAATTCCTACCTTGAGTTCATAAAGGCCCACCCGGGCAACGACGTGGCCGCGCCGGTGAGGCTGGCCATCGCCCAGGCCCTCATGGAGACCAACGAATACAAGGAGGCCGTGCGCAACCTGAAAGCCGGCCTTGAGGAATACAAGGAAGGCGAGATCGCCGAGAACATGTATTTCAGCCTGGGATCCGCCCTGCTGGGCGCCCAGGAATACAAGGAAGCGGAGGACACCCTGAAGCAGTTCGCCGAGAAATTCCCGGAGAGCAC
>DBWD01000138.1:2266-2508 GCA_002308555.1 bacterium UBP3_UBA1247 | reverse complement strand
GATTTCGCCAAGGAATACAAGCTTGAGGAATATTCCCAGGAGATCAGGCTGGCCTACGCCACCGCGGAAGCCGAGCAGAAGCATTTCGACAAGGCCGAGGAGCTTTGCGCCACGGTCACGCTGCCCAGGCTCAAGGAGCAGTCCATGTACCTGCAGGCCGATATGTGCGTGAAGCAGGGCAACGTGGAGAAGGGCGTGGAAGTTCTGGAGAACATGCTCAAGGAATTCGAGGAAAGCGAGCT
>DBWD01000138.1:0-2246 GCA_002308555.1 bacterium UBP3_UBA1247 | reverse complement strand
TACATGTCCGAGAAGAAATACGACAAGGCCTGCGAGACCTTCGACCGCGTGGTGGCCCTGGACAAGCCCTACGCCGAGAAATCCAAGCCCCTGGCCGTGCTGCAGAAGGCTTTCTGCTCCTATTACGGCAACGACATGGCCGGCATGAAGGCCAACCTGGAAGTGATCCTGAAGGATTATCCCAAGTCTTCCGAGGCGGGCGACGCCCTGTACTGGATGGCCTATTTCGCCAAGTCCGACCGCAAGTACGCGGAGGCCGCGGAATACAGCGCCAGGCTGGTGAAGGAATATCCCGAGCACGGCTTCGCCCCGGAGAGCGCCTACGAAGTGGGCGAGAACAAGGTTTTGGGCAACAAATATTTCGAGGCGGTGGAAGCCTTCAAGGAAGCCTTCGCCAAATATCCCGAGACCGGCTTCGGCGCGCTTTCCCTGGTGAGAGTGGGCGAGGTCCTGGTCAGCCAGCAGTACTCCACCGAGGAATGGGAGAAGGAGCTGGGAGAAATGAAAGGCGCCGGCCCCCGCATCGCCTTGCTGTCCCTGCCGCTGCGTGCGGGGGACAGGGAGAAGACGGACGCGGCCCTCGCCAAGCTTGACTCCTTCAAGATGAACGAGGCCCAGAAAGGCTACGCCCTGGCCCTGAAGGCCGGCGCGGAGAATCTGGCGGGCGCCTACAAGAAGGCCGCCCAGACCGCCGAGGAGGCTTTGAAGCTCACCCAGGAATGCGGCGAGAACGCGGACGAGGCGCTCTTCCAGCGCGCCGAGGCGGCGTTCCTGGCCGGCGAGCACGAGGAGGCCGTTCCTTACTACGACGAGCTGCTGCAGAACTTCGTGGTGCCCAACGCCCAGATCAGGATCACGGCTCTTCTGAACCGCTCCCAGTGCGCCCTGGAGGCCAAGGACGCGGCCACCGTGGACAAGTACTGCCAGGAAGTCCTGGGATTGAGGCCCAACGCCAAGCAGTCCGCCGCGGCCGTGCTGATGCGCGCCAAGGGCTGCCAGGCCGCCGGGAAGACCAAGGACGCCGCGCAGTTCTACAAGCGCGTGACGGTGCTTTACGGCAAGATGCCCGAATTCGCGGTGCCCGCCTACAAGGGTCTGATCGCCTGCTACGGCAAGCTGGGCCTCAAGAACGAGCTGGAAGAGGCCAAGACCCAGTTCAAGGCCCGCTACCCCAACGACGCTGAATAAAAAAGGAAAGACATATATGAACATCCAAAAACAACTGATCTTACTCTCCCTCCTGGGACTTTCCCTGGCCTACGGCGACGAGCTGGTTTTGAACAACGGCGCCCGCTACAAAGGCACCGTTTCCCGCAACGCCAAGGGTCAGGTGGAGATCGCCACCTCCAAGGGGACTTTCTCCTACGACGACGAAAAGGTCAACTTCAAGCAGACCAAGATCAACGAGCCCTCCGATTTCACGGATTACCAGAACGCCCTGAAGAAAAAAGATTTCGCCAAGATCAAAACGGTCTCCTCCGCCTGGGGCAAGCGCTTCCAGGGGATGCCCGTGAGGTGGAACGAAATGGCCCTTTACGGCAAGGCGCTCGCGGCGGTCAACGACAAGAAGAAAGACGAGGCCCTGAAGATCTTCGAGGAATACTTCAAGCTTTTCCCCAAGGGAGCCTACAAGGGCGAGATCGACGTCATGAACCTTGACCTCAGGTCCGACAGCATGAGCAAGGAAGAGCTCATCAAGACCTACAGCGAGATCTTGGAGCGCGGCGGCGGCTCGGAAGCCGCCAACGCCAGGATGCACCTGGCCCTGGCCAAGCTGCAGCTGGAGGCCGGCGACAACTGGAAGGCGCTGGAGAACTTCGCCTCCGTGGTGGTGCTCTACGGCGACATCCCCGACCTGGAAACGGAAGCCCTCTGGGGCTGCGGCTCGGCTTACGAGGCGCTGGGCCAGGCCGGCAACGCCCTATTCTACTATGAGCAGATGGCGGAGAACAACGACTGCCCGTACCAGGACAAGGCCAAGGCCAAAGTCAAGGAACTTAAGAAATAACCCAAAATCAGAAAATAAAAAAATTAATCATAATCCCTTCAATAAACAAGGAGAAAACCATGTCCAAAAAGAATTTCAGTTTTTTGCATCTGGCCGCCTGGCTCACCGTTTTTTTAGGCCCCCTGATGGCCTTCGCCGATGAAGTCGCGGAAACCGCCGAGGGCGCCGAGGAAGCGGCCGCCGAGAGCGTCAACCTCATCGACCTTATTTTCGTGAAAGGCGGCGCCTTCATGTACCC
>DBWD01000007.1:14633-17894 GCA_002308555.1 bacterium UBP3_UBA1247 | reverse complement strand
TTACTTTTTGGAATAATCCCGTTAATTATAAATTTGGTTGCTGATTCGATAGGACGTCCAGCCGATTTATAATTTCGGCTAGAAGTCCATCGTGATAATTTTAGCATAATCAAGGGGCTAAAACAACGCTGGAGCCCGCCCGGCCCCTCTCTCGCGGATAAGCATCTTGTTTTTAGCGTTTTAAGCCGAAGCCGGGGAGCCTTCGGGGTTGTGGATAACTTTTTTCAAGCCCCTCCCGCCTCCCCGGCGCCGGCTTCTCAGGGAAAAATCAAACTACATCTTTATATAGTTAGCGGAGGAAAAAACTCCGCCGCCTTTGGCGGGCGGCGGAGCGAAGGAACGGTCTTATTTTTTCCTGGCCTCTCTTCCGGGATCGTCCGGATCGTTCCTGTAGGCGGGGTAGAAATTCATGAGCGCGGTGTCCGCCTTGCTCTTGGGCCTTGGCTCCAAAAAGGAGCAGGGCGTCACCACCGCCAGATTCCAAGCCTCCAGGATCGTCGCGCAAAACGCGCCCCAGGCTCCCTCCGCCAGCGCGGCTCCGCCTGGAACGAGAGCGGAACGCAGGCAGGCCGCCGGCACGCTGCCGCCCACCGCGCCGCCCGCGGCCAGGAAGGAGCCGCCCGCGCAGCCCAGGCAGCCGCCCGCCAGCATAGTCTGGCAAAGGCCGCCCAGGGCGCCGGCAGTGACGCTGCCGAGGCCGCACAAGGGATACCAGACGGAGGAGCCGACGATCCCCAGCCCGGCCAAAGGCGGCGTGAGCCAGCCGCCCAGGGAAGTCCCCAGGTTCTCGCTGACGAAGCGGCCGCAGTCTGCGTAGGCTTCCGGCATGTCCTCTAAGACGAATTCGCCGGCGGTCACGAAGCTTTCCTTGACAGTGTTCCCCGCGCCCCAGAGATTCTCTTTGGCCTTGGCGGGAAAATAGACCAGCGCGTAGTTCGTAACGGCGTTGCTGGCGAAGCGGCAGGAAGCCGGGACCATGGCGAAGCAGTTGGAATACCATTCCTGGCTCGCGTACTTCGCGAGCTGGTTGGTGCAGATGTCGCAGACCGCGATCTGAAGGATCTCCGCGCCGCCTTTGAAGCCGGGCGCGAAGACCACGTCGTAGGTGTTGGACTCGGAATCCCAGACGTAGCCGTACGCCACGTAGTCGAAATGCTGGCCCGGCGAGAGGAAAAGCCCCCTGTCGGATCTCGGCGCGTGTTTGGCGAAAGAGGAAAGGGTGAAAAGAAAGGACAGGCAGAAAAGGAACAAGATTTTTTTCATGACGACCTCCTTTTTGTTTATTTTTATTTATAAGGTTCGGGACAACTCAGCGGGACTTGCTCATAATGTAGTTAAGGGCGAAGGCTCCGGAGACCTGGTTGTCAGGATTGAAATGGGAGTACCTGATGCCGTAGTGCGGGTCGGGGCTGACGGACGCGACGGCTTTGATGATGCCGTAGGTGAAGGAAACAAGCGCCACCGCGGCGATGAGAGCGGCGATCAGAACGATCATTTGACTTTTTTTCATAACATCCTCCTAAGAGTTGGTTAGACGTTTCTCAACTTGTTCACTTCCATTATATCATAAACTAGTAAACAATTTACAAGTCAACTGTTTCCATAGAAACCTTAGCGGCTCGCTTTTGTGGTTAAGCATGGAAATCAAAAATATTTACGCCTCAAGAGAGGGAAGCGTAAGCCTGGAGCAAAGCGGCCTCTCCCTGGCCTTCCCAGGTCAATTCGGCGATCCGGGCGCGGGCTTCCCGACGCATTTTTTCCCTCAGCTCCGGATTGGAAGCGAGGCGCGCGATGCCTTCCGCGAGAGCTTCCGGCGCGCTGGGAGAAACGTACAAAGCCGCGTCTTTGCAGGTGGCGCGGTGTTCCTTGAGATCGAACATCACCTGCGGCAGTCCGCAGGCCATGTAGTCGAAAGTCTTGAGCATGGTGGAGGCGTCGTTCATGGGAGTCAGGGGATCCGGCGTGACGCCGAGGTCGCTTGCCAAAAGGCGCTTTTGAAATTCTTCCTTGGCCAGGAAGCCTGTGAACTCCGTCTCTTTTTCCAGACGCAGCTCCCGCGCCAATGCTTTCAGGTTCTCGAATTCCGGGCCGTCCCCCATCAGGGTCAGGCGGAAGTCAAGCTTTTTTTCCTTCAGCAGCGCGGCGGCTTTGAGCAGTATGTCCACGCCGTCCTGGCGCGCCATCACGCCCACGTAGGCCAGCCTCAGGCTCTCCCCTTCCCGCGGGCGATCCGCGCCGCCCGCCTCTTCGGGGGCGAAGCGCAGCTCGCTCCGCCTGGGGCCAGAGCGCACCACGCGGCTCTTCTCTTTCGGAAGTCCGTCCCTTGCCAGGGCGATCTCCTCGTAGGTGGCGTTGGTGGAAAGGACCAGGTCCGCCCGCTTCACCGCCTGCTTTTCAAGCCAAAGCATCAGGCGGTAAAGAAGCCCGAAGGGGAAGGTCAGTTTCGCCGGGTCATCGACGCCCCGCTTGGCTAGTATGAGTTCCGGGCAGAGATCGTGATGGTCGAAAACGTATTTGACGCCCCGCTTTTGGTAGCGCGCCGCCAGAAGCCAGAGCAGGTCGGGGGGATCGCAGACGTGGATGATCTGGAAAGGTTTTTTCTTCCAGATCCTTCTCGCGAGGAAAAATTCTTTCGCCAGCGCCTCGAGATATTCGAAGGGATAGCCCAGCCAGCTCTTCGCCTGATACAGTTTGTGGCGTAGGATCGTTATCCCCTCTTTCCCGAAGGCCCCCGGCGCCGACCGCCCGTCGGAGGGCGAGATCACCGTCACGGCGCAGCCCGCCTTCCTGAGGGAGGTGGCGATGAGCCAGACCCGGTGGTCCCTGGGGACCGGAAGGTTTTCCACGATGATGAGAACGTGCGGAGGCATGAGGTCAGAGCGGTTTCAGGACGAACTTGCTGATGAGGGAGTCGTTGCCGATGCAGTTGGCTTCCGTGACGATGACAGGGCAGGGGGACCATTCGCCCAGGTGCGCGGAGGCGAATCCCAGCGGAGTCGCTTCGTCCCCCGCCGCCAGCTTCGCGCTGAGCACGTGCATGAAGGTCAGCTCCAGCTTGAAATCCGGGCCCTTGACGAGGAAAGTCTTGCTGCCGGTCTGCGTCACTTCGCATTTGTCCGAAACGTGGAAGTACTGCTTGATATTGACGTTGTCGCAGCCCATGGGCGCGTCCGTCACCGTCAGCTCCCTTTTCTCCGCGCTGAACTGCAGCCCCCTGACGTGGGTCAGGTTGAATCTCTTCTTGTAGCCGTAATGGCGGGG
>DBWD01000007.1:0-14579 GCA_002308555.1 bacterium UBP3_UBA1247 | reverse complement strand
CCCGCCACATGAAGGGGCCCAGGCTCAGGCTCTGGTCCTGGTCGTTCACCACCATGGTGTTGTGGGCGGCGCTGGAACGGAAATAATTTCTCCAGCGCTTGTTCTGATGGTAGGCGCCCGTGCCGCTGTCGACGAAGACCGGCGTGCCGTTGACGCTCATCAGGAATGACAGCGTGTCAGCGTGGCCGTGGGCCGCCAGCTTGCCCAGCCCCAGGGGGCCGGTCTTGAAAAAGAGCGAGAAGGTCAGCCCGTCCTCCGTGCGTCCCTTCCAGAAAAAGCCGCAGTCGGCGGAATAGTCGCTCAGGTCGTAGACCGGGGGCGTTTGGATCTCCGTTCCGGTGTACCACTGGTGATCCTCGGTGACGACGCCGGATTCCTTGGGCTCCGGGGAGGCGAAGGCGTAAGCCAGTTTCGCCACCTGCCCGTAATAATCGCCCTCTCGCGTCAATATCCCCGTGGCCACCGCCTCGTCGCTGTCGCCGTACTCGCCGCAAAGGGGCATGATCTCGTTGGCGCGGGCCAGAAAGACCGCCGCCTTGTAGAAAAGCTCCCTGGCCTTCACCAGGAATTCCCCGGACTGGGCGGCCGCGGCGCAGAGGAGCTCCAGGCTGAAGGCGTGGTAGGAGAAGGCCTGCTCCAGGTTCGCCCCGGATTCCGAGAACTGCGCCTCGGCCTCCTTCATGAGCTCGTCCGCCAGATCCTCCTTCTCCTCCTCGAAAAGCAGGGGGAAAGTCTCACGGGCGCAGACAAGGGCCGCCAGTTCCGCCAGGGCGTGGTTGTTGGCGCTGGAATAGCGGGAGCGGTTGAATTTTACGTAGGCGTAGTGCCGCTTCACGGAGGTGAAGAAATCCCGGACGAAAAGATCGTCGAAGCAGGCGGGCCTTTCGTCGCCCAGGAAGCGGAACATGAAAGTCCAGGCGAGCAGGCGCACCGCCGCCTCCATGGAAGTGATCCAGGGCAGGCCGTAGGGATAATGGCATTCCATCAGCCAGCTTTTGAGCTCGGCCACGATCTCACGGGCGAACTCCTCCCTTTTGGTCAGGGCGTAAGCCTGGGCCAGCGTCACCAGGTGGGTGTGGCGGTTCAGAAACCAGATCCGCATCACGGAAGCCTTCGCCTCCGGATCGCGGTAATTCAGTTCCAGGAAATCTTTCCTGGGCGTCTCCGCGCCGTTCAGGGGATCTCTGAGCCAGGAAAAATTTTCCGGAAGCTTCGCGGCCTTGCCGAAAAACTCGAATTCCCGGCGCAGTATTTTCTCCGCCCTTTCGACCACGCGGCGCGTCTCCTCTTCCGAGGCCGCGAAAGCGTTACCGGAGCGCGCCCCGAGAGGCGGAAGCTCCCTGGCCAGCTGTTTGGCCGCCAGATCCTGCGGGATCCGCTGAATCTTCCTAAGGTCCGGCTGATTGACCAAAACGTCCAGCCTCCAGAAGATCTCTTTCAGGGACATTTTGGAAAAACGGTTGATGTACCAGCAGAGTTTTTTCTTATCCATGATTCTCCTTGGAGACTTTGGAAACCACCGCCCGGAATTTTCCCCTGGCCGTCCTGGGGAGGAAAGAGCGGTATGTGAATTGCACGGCTATGTCCGCGGAAGTCCTTTCCAGGAATTTCGCGCGGATCACTTTTTCCGAGGACTGTTCGTAATGGATGTCCGGGACGATCACGATCTCCGTGTGGTAGAGGTCGTGCTGGATTATCTGGGCGGCCACGATATGCGGCACCGCCTTGAAGACGTGGTCCAGCCTGCCTATCTTCCGGCCGTCCGGCAGCTGGAAGAGGTCGTCCTCCCTGCCCAGGATCTGCCGGCAGCCGGGGCCGCGGGCGCCGCACTCGCAGCGGTCCTTCCAGTCGAAGGGCCCGATGGCGATGTCGCCGGTCTGGTAGCGTATGAGCGGCTGGGCGTCGTTGATGAAGCTGGTGGCCACGATCTCATAGCGGCCGTCACCCAGGGGCGCGTATTCCGTGAAGCCGTAGCTGGTGTCCTCGTGATAGCAGCCCGCCTGGCAGGTTGTCATCCAGCAGACCCGTTCCGCCATGCCGTACTGCACGTGCACCGGGCCCACGAACTCGCTTATCAGATCCAACTGCTCCTGGCCCACGGTCTCGGAGGCCAGGAAGACCGCCTTCATCTGCAGGGGCCTCAGCCCCTTCCGCCAGAGGTATTCCGCCAGGATGTAGGCGGAGCTGGGATAGGCGCTCATGAAGATGCTGCCGGAGGAGCGGATAGTGTCCACGTACCAGGGCAGGGTGGCGTCGGACATGTGGTAGCTTGAGAGCACCCAGCGGCGGCCGATAAAATCGTGCACCCCGAAGGGCGGGACCTGCCTTTCCTGGGGAACCACCAGGTCGCCCCTTAGGACGATCATGGGCCAGCCCGGGCGCCAGCCGGCCTGGCAGTACCAGGAGAAGAAGCCCGCCTCCTCCCTGGCGATGGAGCGCCAGCTGCGCCTCAACTGCAGTGGCGTTCCAGTGGTGCCGCTGGTGTAGGCCGGGGCGGTGAATTTCTCCCCCGTCAGGAAAAGTTCCGGGCGGGCCCTTAAAGCCTCCTTTTCCAGGTAAGGCAGGGTCTTCAGAAAATCGATGGCGTTCTGCTTCTGCCGGAAAGAGGCCAGCATGTCGCGGTAGTAAACGCTTTTCTTGGCAACCGTCAGGGTGTGGGCCAGCTTCATGATCTGCTCCATGTGCCGGCTCTCCGTATCCATGTCGCGCCATTCCGCCAGCTCGTTCACCTGGCGGTGGAACTCCGGATTGCGCTTCCCGAAGAGGCGCCAGAGCATCTTAAGGTTGTAGGAAAGCGTTCCCATGAACTATTCGGAAAAATTGTCCTTCTCCACCTTCTGGCAGAGGTAGTGGTAGATCGGCAGATGGTATTCCTGGATCTCCGGCGTGCTGTCCGAGGGCGCCTTCACGACGCAGTCGCAAAGGGAGGCCATCTTTCCCCCGCTCTCGCCGGTCAGACCAACGACCTTCACGCCTTTGGCCTTGGCCGCCAGGATCGCCAGTATGACGTTCTTGGAATTGCCGGAAGTGCTGATGGCCACAAGGGCGTCGCCGGGCTTGCCCAGGCCGTATATCTGCTGGGCGAAAACCAGCTCCGGCGCCACGTCGTTGGCGAAAGCCGTGCCCAGCCCCACGGAGTTGACCAGCGAGACGGCGGGGATGGCGCCCTGCAGCTGCTCAGCCAGCCTTTCGCCCTCGGGACCGAGGGCTTTCAGCCTTTGCTTCTCCTCCGGGGAAAGAGGTCTCTTTTTGAGGAAGCCTTTCATCAGCTCGCCCACGATGTGCTCNNTCGCAGTCGGCGGCGCTGCCGCCGTTGCCGCAGCAATAGATCGTTCCGCCGCTCCTGTAAGTTTCGTTCAGGATGGCCGCGGCCGCTTCTATCGCCTCCTCGCAAGCTTTCAGAGCCGGATAGCGCTCATAGAGGAAATAAGGTTTTTTCTCCATTTCTCACCTCACTTTTTTCTTTTATAACCGCCGCGTTCCGCGCCCTTGGCGGCGCCGCCGGAGCGGCGCGACCCGAAAGCGCGGCCTTTGCCGGCCCCACCTTTGTAAGCGGCGCCCGGCTTTTTCCCGAAGCGCGGCTTGCCGCCTTCCTTCCGCGGACCGCGGTCGAAGTCCCGGGCCGCCTTGCCCAGGCCGTAGCGTTCCTGGTAGCCTTCCTCGCGCCTGTTTCTGAAGGCGCTGCCGGCCCGTTTCTCCATGTTCCTGGCCCTGGCCGGGCGGCCGAAGCCGTCCCGAGAGCGGCGCGGCCTTTTGCCGCCGTCCCGGTCCTCATCCTCGGCCCGGCGGGAATGGTCTATTTCCGACCTGAGCTCCTCGGGGCGGTCCGCCTCCCCCAGCCTGCGGCCGCGGGATCTTTTCTCGCGCCCCTTCCGGCCGGCGAAGCCGTAATCTTCCCCGCCGCCGAAATAGGAGACTTCCTCCTCGCCTTCCTCGAAATCGGCGGGCGAGACCCGCTCCTCTTCCGGCTCATTGGAAAGCTTCCCGGAAGCGCCTTTCTTTTCCTGGCGCTTCAGGGCCCATTCGCTCAGGTGGACCTGGGGCTCCTTCCTGGGGCTTTTGCGGTTGGAGGACTTCAGGGCCTCCGCGTGCCTGACCAGGCCCGCCCGCTGGAACAGCTCGTATTCCTCCTCGAAGGTCAGCTCCCGCCAGGCGCCCTGGGGCAGCGAGCCCAGCCGCACGTTCTCGATCCTGATCCTCTCGAGGCGCGCGACCTCCGTGCCAACCTTGCTGACCATTTTCCTGATCTGGCGGTTGCGGCCTTCCCTCAGCACGATCCGGAAGCGGCGGGGGCCGATCTTCGTCACCTTGCAGGGGGCGGTCTGGACGCCTTCTATTTTCACGCCTTTGGCGATCTTCTCCAGCATGCCTTCCGTCACGGGGTCCTCCGTGTCCACCACGTATTCCTTTTCGTGCATGAACTTGGGGTGCATGAGGCGGTAGGCCAGCGTCCCGTCGTTGGTCATGAGAACCAGGCCCAGGCTGTCCTTGTCAAGGCGTCCCACCGGGAACAGCCTTTCCTTAACGTCCACGAGCTCTTTTATGGTGGTCTCCCCTTTCTGCAGGCAGGAGGTCACGATGCCGTAGGGCTTGTTCAGGATGACGTACCTTAGTTTCTGCGGCGTCTCCACCACGTCCTGGTCGTATTCCACCTGATCCTTTTCCGGATCGACTTTCGTTCCCAGGACCGTCACCACTTCCCCGTTGACTCTGACCCGGCCGGCCAGGATGTGTTCCTCGGCCCGGCGGCGGGAGCAGATCCCGTGCTCGGAAAGATATTTTTGCAAACGGATCAACATGTGTTTCCTTTTAAAAATGCGATGCCGCGCTCGATGTCGGGGCGCGACGACACGTTATAAACTTCCGTGAAAGGCAGCTCCCAGTGCCCGTAGGGCCCCAGGAGCAGCTCAGCCTTGGGCAGAAGCGCCGACAGGCGCATCAGCCATTCCTCCGGCACCTGACGGTCCCGGGCTCCTCCTATGAGAAGGATCGGCATGTTCTCCAGATGCCTGGCGGCCCTGGCCACGTCCACTTCCTCCGCCAGCACTCCCTGGAAGCGCTTCAGAAGGGAGAGCGTTATGAAGGCGCTCACCCTGCCCGGCACGTGGTAAAAAGTCCTGGCGTAGTGCCTGAGCACCTGGGGCAGGCTCACGAAGGGGCTGTGGGCGATGACCGCCCGGACGCCTCCCCCTTTGGCCGCAGCCAAAAGCGAGATGGTGGCCCCCAGGGAAAAGCCCCAGTAAAAGACCGGCCGGCCCTCCGCCAGCTGGGAGCTGACATAATCCGTGAGCGCCAGCAGGTCCTGGGTCTCGTGGAACCCCAGCGTGCAGTAAGCCTTCTCGCTGTCGCCGTGGCCCCGGAAATCATACATGACCAGGGAATAGCCGGCCTCCACGTAGGGCCTCAGGTAGGTGAAGGCGCTGCTCTTGTTGCCGCCCAGGTTGTGGCTGGCGATGACCACGCCCACCTTGTCCTTGGCGGGGATGTACCAGACCGCCAGCTCCACTCCGCCCTCGCCCTTGACCCTCAGCTCGCTGTAGGCGTAGCCGAAGTCCCCGGGCAGGCTGGAGAAAGTTTTCCTGCCAGCCTGGCGCGTGATCTTAAAGTAGCACCACACGCCGGGACCGAAAGTCCAGAGTCCCGCCGCCAGCGCGATGATCACGATAAGAAGCGTCAGCATGAAGTGAAACGGTCCTCTTTTTCCAGTTCCTTCAGGTAGGCGAGCAGACCCTCGGTCTCCTTTTCCGCCCCGCTGAGATGGGCGGCTTCGTGGCCCTCCGCGTGGCAGAGAACGTAGTCGCTGAAGCCCGCCTTGTGCAGAAGCAGCAGCGCCTGGTGGGTCGCCCCGGGATCGGTCCCCTCCTCCGGGGTCAGCACGATCATCAGAAGATAGCTTTTCACCACCTCCGCGGCGTTCACCGGCAGCTTCTCGTCCGAGAAACGGTGGAACGCCGGATTGTAGACGAGCCCGAAGTGCGTGCTGTCCACGGAATCGATAAGGTCGAGGGCGGCCGCCAGGCTGTCCACGGCGGAATCTTTCCTGGGCTCTATTCCCAGGCAGACGTCCAGGTCTTCCGCGAAGTCCGCGCCGTCGGCAATGATCTCCCTTATCACCTCCGGGGGCGCCTCACCGGGCTTGGAGCCCACCCGCAGGGAAACCAGCTCGGAGCCCGCGGCGTGGGAAAAGCAGACGGCCTTTTTCAGGTAGCTCTTCTCCGCCTCCGGCTCCCTGCCGTAAATGGTCAGGCCGTAAAGGCACATCACCCGCACGTTGTGGTGCCGCGCCTCCTTCAGGAAAGGCAGCGAGCCCGTGCTCAGATTCCCCATGTGGAAGGGCGAGGCGGGCGTCAGGGAGATCGCGACTCCGGCGAGCCCCCGCTCGGCGGCCTTGTGGACCGCCAGGGACAGGTCGTCGGAATCCGGGATCAGAAGATCTGTGGTGCAGGCCAGTTTCATATTATTTCACGAAAAAAGTTTTCTCCCTGCTGGCGCCCACGGAGACTTTCCTGATGACGCAGCCCGTCTCTTTCTCCAGGCCCTTCAGGTATTCCTTGGTCAGTTCCGGCAGCTCGTCGTAGCTCGTGCAGCGGGTGATGTCTTCCTGCCAGCCCTTGAATTCCGCGTAGCGGGCGGGAACGCAGTACTTGAGGATCCTGGCGTCGGTGGGGAAATCCGTCAGCTCGTCGCCTTCCTTGAGCGCCTTGCCGTTGAAGCGCGTGGCCGGGCCGGTGTAGCGGTAGGCCGTGCAGATCTTCAGCTTCGGCATGACGTCCAGGATGTCCAGTTTGGAAAGGATGATGTCCGGGCCGTTCACGGTCACCGCCAGGCGGCAGGCCACCGCGTCGAACCAGCCGGTTCTTCTGGGGCGGCCGGTGACGGTGCCGAACTCGCCGGCGATGTGCCTGAGGATCTTGCCGTAGGTGTAGTCGTCATTGGCGGTCTTGGCCAGCTCCGCGCACTCCGCGTAGCTCATGCGCTTGTCGGCGCTCTCCACGGAGATCTGCTCCTCCGTCCCCAGCTCTGTGGGGAAGGGGCCGGCGCCCACTCTCGTCATGTAGGCGGACATGACGCTGTAGATGCGGCCGATGCAGTGGGGCGGCAGCCCCGTGCCGGTCAGGAAGCCGCCGGCGCAGCAGTTGGAGCTGGTCACGAAGGGGAAAGTCCCGTGGTCGATGTCGAGCAGCAGGCCTTGGGCGCCCTCCAGCAGGATCTTCTTGCCGGCCTTGTAGGCTTCCCTAAGGTAGACTCTCACGTCCACGCAGCGGGGCAGAAGCACTTTCCCCCATTCCAGGTAGGACTTGATGATGGCCTCGGCGTCGAAATGTCCGTCCGCGGTCAGCCATTCGCCTCCCCTCTGGTCCGGCAGCTTCATCCACTCGACGAACTGTTCCTTCGTGGCGCCGCAGACGCTGAAGACGTACTTTTCCTTCTGCTCGCAGTGCTTTTTAACTTTCTCGGCAAAGAACGCGGGATCCTCCAGGTCGTTCAAACGGATGCCGCTGCGGGCGATCTTGTCCATGTAAGCCGGGCCGATGCCCCGGGCGGTGGTGCCGATCTTGTTTTTGCCAAGAGCCACTTCCTGGGCCCTGTCCAGGATCCGATGCCAGGGCATGATCAGGTTCACGTCGCCGCTGATGAGAAGGTTCTCGCAGTTGATGTTCACCTTGGCCAGATCCTTCATCTCCCTTTCTATGAGGACCTGGGGATCCAGAACCATGCCGTTGCCGATAATATTGACCGTGCCGGGATTGGCGATGCCGGAGGGCACGTTGGAGAGCTTCAGTTTCTTGCCGTCGAAGACCACCGTGTGCCCGGCGTTGCAGCCGCCCTGGGCCCTTACGACAATGTCGGAAGACCCCGCGAATTCGTCCGTGAATTTACCCTTGCCTTCGTCGCCCCAGGCGGCGCCGCAGACCCCGATTACCTGTTCCTGATCCTTCATTTTTATTGCCTTATGATTAATTACAAAGATAATTGATTATACACTATTTCAGGCCGGAAGGACAAGGTCACAGCTCCTTGTCCAGGGTCAGGTAATCCTTCAGAGTGTGGCCTCCCACCGTGGGCTTCAGTTTCAGCGTCACCTTGGAGTTTTTGGCCGTCTCCCGTCCGGACAGTTTGCAATAGAGGGTCCAGAGGCTCTCCAGGGAATTTCCGTTCAGGACCTTCGTGGGGTCCACGGCGGCCTGGATGTTGGCCCGGCTGGTCTTGTTGGCCTCGATCTTGATGGTGTCCTTGTTTATGCCCTCCAGCATCTCCACGCCGTCCAGGAAAAGTTTCCAGTCCAAGGTTTCCACGGAAGCGGTGCCGTCGTGGGGATTCTCGATGTCCACCAGGGCGTTGAAATTAAGCTTGGTGTTCTTGTCCCGGAGGGCCGTCAGGATGTTGATGGAATCGGTCAGGGTCAGAGACTTGGGGTCCTTCAGCTTGTCCAGCTTCACCCCGGCGTAGCTGAAGTTGTCCAGCCCGGCGAAGGTGTAATTGCATTCCTTGACGGTGCTGAGTCCGCTGAAAACGGAACAGCCGCCGAGCAGAAGCGCGCAGGCGGCCAGCGCGAGAACCGTGAACTTACTCATCTTATTTCTCCTTATTTTTGATTTATAACTTATTTTAGCAAAAGCCCCCGCTTGACTGTGAAAGCCAAAAGATATAGAATAAGACTACAATCAACAATCCCTTTAACCAATATTAAGGAGAACACCATGAGATATCTGCTTATCGTCCTCGTCGCCCTTTTGGCCCTTTCCGCCTGCAAAAAGGAACCGACCCCCGGCCAGAAACTGGACAAAGCCCTCGACGCCATTCAGGGCAAGTAATTTGTCTTAAAAGTTTCGCGGGCGTAATTCAGCGGTAGAATGNNATGTCAGCTTCCCAAGCTGAACGTCGTGGGTTCGATCCCCATCGCCCGCTCCAAAAAGAAGACGCGCTTTCCGCGCGTCTTTTTTTGCCCCCAAATAAGGCTTGATACGGATTGCCCCTCCTTTTTTTGCTATAATTTAAGAAAGTCCACTTTTTAGTTTAACCCCCGAGGAGTTAAAAGATGAAAATTAAATCTTTGATCGCTCTTTTAGCCCTGGTCTGCGTCAGCTATTCCTTCGCTAACGACATTCAGACCTTCAAGGGTCGATTCTCCAAAAACAGAGGAGAGGAAACCGCCTGCGTCATCACCGTCATCAGCGGCGCCGATGAAAACGACGCCAAGACCTTCCAGATCGTGACCGCGGAAGCCGATCCCCAGACCTATTCCTTCAAGGGCGCCGTCAGCTTCGGCAGCTTCATCGCCCAGGACTCCGACGGCAAGACCGCTTTGACGGGCAAATTCGGAAAAGACGGCCTCAGGGCCGCCATCGTGGACAAGGACGAAAACACCCTGGCCAGAGTAAGGACCGGCGAAGGTCCCGGCCCGGGCGGTCCCAAGCCCCCGCAGCCCCCGCAGCCGCCTCAGGCTCCCGCCGCCCCGGCCGCGCCCCAAGTCCAGGAGACCCAGACCGCCGTCCAGCCTCATCAGACCCAGACCCAGGTCCAGACTGTCGGCGAAGCCCAGGAAGTCTACAAAGGCCAGTACATCGACGATGACGGCGAGGTCAAGACCCTCACCCTGACCGTCGACTACATCAACAAAGAGACCGGCGCGGCCCGCTTCACCGTCCTCAAGACGGAAGTCGACGGCGACAGCGACGCTGATCTCTACGAAGGCACCATGAAGAACGGCACCTTCTCCGCCAAGGAAGTCCACGGCGGCATCGACCTGACCCCCGACACCATCAAGGGCACCGTCGCAAACGGCAGCCTCCAGGGCGCCAAATACGACGACGGCTTCATCAAGGACGCCACCTTCAGCGGCAAGCTGCAGGGAGCCCCCTCGACCTTCCAGAACATCGCCTCCAAGGGCGAAGCCATCAAGGAAGCCGTCAGCGACCCCAACGCCTCCTTCTCCCAGGTCCTGCAGAAAGTCGTCACGGCTCTCCAGAGCGGCGACTACACCTACGTGGGCAAGTACATTGACGACGACGGCGACACCGACGCCCTGACCGTGAAGGTCAGCATCGCCCAGAACGGCCAGGCCACCTTCACCCTCATCAAGACCGAGCCGGACGGNNCGACACCGACTTCTACCAGGGCACCGTGAACGGCACCAATTTCACCGCCAGCGAGCCCGGGGAGCGCACTCCCGACGTCATCAAGGGCACCATATCCCCCAGCGGCATCAAGGGCGTCTATCTGGACGACGGCCGCAAGCAGGAAGCCAGCTTCGAGGCCAAAGCCACCAAGTAAAGGCTGCCGCTTTCCCCATGAAAAAAAGACCTTGCCGCGAGGCAAGGTCTTTTTTCATTCGCTTTTGAAACGCAAATTCAACTCTGCTTCGCCAGTTTCCCCGGAAAAGGCTACGTTTACTATCTTCGAAGAATCATCGTTTTTGGCTTCGTTGACCTCTGCTTTTCCGTCTTTAGTATCCACTCCTTCAAAAGAATAATTGCAAGGAACATAAAAAGCGTAATTCTCTCTTGTTTCAGGCACGCATTTCAGTTTCACTTTCAAATTTGAGCCTTCCCAAACGATATCTGTAACGCTCACAGCGTCCATGCTGACGTGACGGGTAGAAGCCAAAAATTGGGGCCTGTCGAGCTTTTCTCTCAAGGCGACCACTTCCGTATGTCCGAACTTCAGCTTGTTCCAATGCAGTTTTCCTTTAACCTCGCCGAGGTATTTCCTTTTCCAGAAATCATAACCAAGGTAAGTCTTACCAGGATCCAGTCCAAGCTTCTCCAGGGGCGTGTCGTCCTCGTCAAGAGACCACACGCCGTTCCTGACGGCAACGCACCATATCTCGTATGGCTTTTCGATATGCTGCGCCCAAAGCGTTGAAAAGGGCGACTTGACATTCGGTTCTATGCTTGGCCCGGCCTCTTCCATCGCGTCTTCCTCACTGATATCCTTAACTTTATATTTTTCGTCGTATAAAATGCTGGTCGGATAGTTGAAGTGCATTTCCCCGCACTCCGCCGTCCTCGTCTCTAGGGAAGGCAAACCCCTTTGCAGCATGTATACCAATTCGTCGTTCATATCCTCGTTTCTGTCGCCGTAGGTAAGAAGACCGCCGCCCAACGATATAGTCGAAACCCTCATGCGAGACCATTCCGGATTGGCATGCATCACGATATGATCTGGGTCGTTGAGATAAACTATCCTCTGGGTAGTGAAGAATTCCGCGAAGTGGAACATCTGCTTGTGGGCGGAGAACCATCTCTCAAGCGAGTCCAGCGATATCCTGCAAGCGTCGAAAGTCCCCGCTATTTCCGTAAGCATTCCCCAGCAGCCCAGCAGATAAACGTCGTCTCCAAGCGCCACGCGCGCCGCCAAGGCAAAATTTCTCAATCTTCTCTGAGCTTCTTTCGGCTCATAAGCAATATTCAGACCTTCAAAAAGGATATGCCGAAGCCCATCGATCTTCAGATATTTGAATCCGGCCTTCCTGAAGGCGTTAAACACGGGAACATAATAATTGGTTATCGTGTAGTCCGACATGTCCGGCATATTCTTTATCCACAGCGAACTCCTTTCCCTGCCGCTGACTTCCCGGCAAATTATGTCCCGCTGCCCTTCCTTCAATTCATATTTGTAGAAATCCGGATTGAACCATATCCCGGGCTCCAGTCCCCTCGCCCTTATCAATTCAGCTATCTTGCGAGCGCCGCCGGGAAATTTTTCAGAACTGCAAATCCAGCTGTCAACATAATCTAAGTACTTATATATCCCCGGCTCGCAGTATGTATACCCGTTGTCCACCTGCAGGAAATTCATGCCGTAAGGAAGGAATTTCTCAGCGACGAAATCGGCCGTTTGGATTATCTTTTCAGCATTGATACTTGTAAAGTAAGCCGGCCAGGAGCACCACCCGTTCATGCTTCTGGAATTGATCCTCCTTACCCATGGCTCATGCCCGCGAAAACCCAAATGAGTATTGTAAAAATACGGCCGGAAAACAAAATTAAAAAAATGATTGGACACGACCGCCGAAAAGGAGCACGACAACGTGCCGTCCGTTTCCCTTGTCATCCTATCCCCGATCCATTCCCAACTGTCGCAGTTCCACTCCAGCAGGAAATCTCTGTCCATATCATAAACGCCGGCAACTCCGCGTATCAAGGGATTGCCCAACTGCCCCAGTATCGCCTCCCCTCCTTCCGCCCGCCTGCTCTTCATTACTCCCGCATGCTCGCTCAAAAGCAGCTTCACCTTTACCCTGTGAACGCCTCCGCTCTCAAAAGCGAACGTCGCTATCTGCTTGAGAGGCGTCGACCAGTAAACATCGTCCGTATTATACTGTCTCCTGATGACTTGACCTTTTTCATGCTCGACAATAATGACCTTGCTGTCGTCATATTTGTAGGAGAACATTTCCTTAGTGCTGTTCGAGGGCAGCAAGCAGCCGACCGCGGGGCACTCTTTCAAAACAAATTCCGCCCTCGCCGTTAAAGCTGCAGCAAGAAGCAATATTGCCAAAAAAAGCGCAGTGTTTTTCATAACTCTCCTTTTCCGGCCTCAACTCCAAGGCCGGTACGCTTAGGATTAACTTGTAGGCCAAACGTTTTAACGCTGTATTTTTGCCCGTCAAAAACTAAAATGTTGAAATTGTAGTTTCCTGTTTGCGTAGGAATCCCTTTCAGCACTCCGTCCGCAGTCAGTTCGATCCCGGGCGGGACATTTCCTCCGGAAGCGAACAGCCAATAGTATGGCTGTTTCATTCCCCCTTTGGCTTTTAGCCGCACAAAATATTCTCTTTCAAGATAGCCGGGAACCAACGTTTCATCCGTAATTATAGTTAAAGGAATAGAATTGACGTCAGAGGGATCAGACCCTTCCCTCAATTCAAGATTGTCGTCTACCCCGTCTCCGTCATCATCCGCCGGTATCCACACGTAAAAGCTGCGCGTATTGCTGACCCTCACATTTCCGCACATGTCATAAGCATGAACTCTCCAGTAATAGTAACCCTTTTCCGTGAAATATTCGCAAATTGGAAGTTCCGCGTAAAGGTTTTGTCCCGTGACTGACAATGATTCAAACCCCTCGCAATATAGTTTCAGAATGTAACCTACTTGATACCCTTCCGGATCCGTCGACTCCCCCCAAGAGAAACGAAATACGTTTGTGAAATCAGCCGACAAAAAATCGTTCGTGACATACAAGATCGTGTCGTTCGCGGGAGCTATCAATTCCGGTATGGACGGCGCCAAATTAATATACCCTTGGTCTTTATAGCAGATAACTTTTAGCGCCTCGTTATATTCGCCAAACTGGTCGACCACTCTTATCCAGTCCTGAGTAACTCCGCTTCTCATTTTTTCCGGATCAAGGGTCAAATGAAAATTCAGCTTTCTATATAACGAGCTTGTAAATGTCACCGCACTGCTTTCGGGGATCCTCGGAATAAAAGAAGGCCAAAACACGCTCAAGCCGTCCATTGCAAGTTCGGGAGCGAAATCCAATTTGCTTATGTAAACCGCCCCCGTCACAGTCGTGGGTGCGAAAAAAGTCGCGGAAAAGGAAACGTTCGTTATCTTATCGACTAACCCCACGTTCAGCACGTCAGGCTCGAAAACGACTTTATGAAATCCGTTGCTGAAGATTGGGCACATCTTGTTTAGCATTTCAGCCAGATTGCTGACGCCGTCCCCGTCGCTATCGCCATTCGCCGCTCCAAGATCGTTTGCATCTATGCCGGCTCTTTGCGCGATATCGCTCCAATAATTAAGCCACTCCAAACTGATCTGATTGCTTTCCGAAGCAAAACAAGGCATCAAGGGATAAGGATCTTCCATATCCGGCAGTCCATCCCCGTCGCTGTCCGAAGAGCAGGGATTGGTTGCGTAAAAACGGTTCGTCCCTGAACCTTCATAAGGATGCCTGCCGAATATCTCGTCCCCGTCGCTTATGCCGTCATCATCGGTATCTGGCCAAATAGAGCAAGTCCTGACGCTTATTGTCCTGTGGCCAGTAGAAAGCTTCAAGACCATTGTTGTCCCGAAAACTTCCGGATAGTCCTCCAAACCGTCTCCGTCAGTATCGGCGCTGAAAGGATTCGTGAATGTGTTCAAAAACTCCATGACTGTCGGGATCCCGTCACTGTCATTGTCATATTCCAATTGGTTGCTGTTTATCTGGAACAGATTGTTCTCATCAGGCATTGACAGCAAGACGCCGGGCTCCGCCTCCACGCTTTCGGAAATCACATCCCAATTGGGATGCGAATATCCGTCTGGAACCATTCCGCTTCCGGTAATTCTCAAATACTCTTTGTATTCTTCATAATGCGGGTTGTTGGGCGCTATCACTTTTACTACTCTGGAAGTCGGATAATTATTAACAAAGCTGTTAGTCGGATACGCTATGCCAATATTGGACAGAACATTTTCAGGAATGACCGATGGTGATGATCCTTGATCGGAAACTGAGACTGTTAAGTTCACAAAGTGCATGGTGTTAGGTTTTAAAGATATCATCTTTGATATCCTACTATATTCCATGGAACCTAAAGGTGAATCATAACCGAAAGAGAAATCTGCTTCTTTAGGAAG